>SKIC01000297.1 GCA_007116685.1 Balneolales bacterium | reverse complement strand
TATCAGTTGTACATTAATCAATGATTATAATGCAAATGGACGAATTTAAGAAACGAAAAAGCCCTTTTTTCAGAGAAATTGATGTCTGTAAGAAATTTGCTTAAGAAACAAAACATAATCTGTTGCTCAATCATCCAAAACAAGAATGTTCCGGATGTGAATTTGTACGCCCTTGGCGTCACCTGTGTGCCGTGGCGAAACCTGTGTATTTGAAAAGGCATTTAGGCGAAACTTAAAATATATCATCACCGTTGATGAAGCGATAAAACCGGCGTATTTCATCCATTTCTTTCTGCATTATTGCGGGGAAATCACTTAGGTCAATCTCTTCAAAAATGGAGAAGTACAAACCGTAAACATTGTGCTTGATGAACAAGCGTTTTGTATCAGCTAATAGTCTGGGTTGCTCACTCAAATGTTGAATTAAGGCCGGGTTAGCCATCCAAAGAATAAGTGTGTCGATTTTTTCTTGTTGAATCAGATTTCGAATGGCCGTTCTTTCCAAGACAGGATGACTCCCATTATTAATCAGGAAAGGATAAATTTCCGGATAATATGCTGCGAAAAGTAGCAGGTCCCAGGTTTCTTCGTTAAATCGAAGTTGAAAAGAGGGATTTTCACTGCTCATTTCCGATAATTGCAGTGCCGCAATGAGATTTTGCTGAGCAAGGGCTGGTTCCCCACGTAAGCGGGCAATATCAGCAGCGCCCAGTAATACGGCCGTAGTTCGGGGCATTTCCATCGGATTGATATCAATATCTCTTGGACTACGGCGAAAGCGTAAACTTAAACGGTGATTTTGGAAAACGACCTGTTCGCTATAGCCGCTTTCGTGCATGAGTTCATCTGCCAATTCGAAAATTCTGGTTGTATCTCTTTGGATGACGGCTTTTTCAAGGGCGTTTCGTAACCTGCCTTCTTGAGTAACTTTCCGTGGACAATCCAGTTCAAACAAAGAAGGGATGGCGAAAACTCTTTGTCCGTCGGCGGCTTCTTGTTCATCAAATTCTAAATTGTCGAGATGAAAATGCCATTGTTGAATTATCTCTTCCAGGTTTTCAAAAACCGTAATATCAGATCTGCGATAGGCTTCTTTAAACGTATCCAAATTCTGAGTTTCCAGCAAAAAGGAGACAAACGCTCCACTGATGGCGTAATTCATCGGACCTCGACCGCTGTAAAATCCAGTGAGCGAAAATATGCGCTTAATTTCTCTTTTGTCGGGTCGGGTATTGGTTGCGGCCAGCATTTGTTCGGAAGTTGCTCTTCTGGAAAAGTTGGGTGCTATTGCTACAGCGAGCCCCTCAACTAAGCCAATACTGAAACTGGCATTTAGTAATCTGTTTCCAAACTCGGTAGCTACGGCATGAACCAATTCATGGCGTAAAACGCGTTCTATATCTTGTTTGTTGATGTGAACCTGTGGATTACTTAACCAAACGGGCACAAAATTCGTGAATTTGGCTCCGGTGAGTTGTTTTTTCTGCCAGGCGTTTCGATAAACATAAATTGAGATTGTTGCACCATCTTCAATTTCCAGAATATCTCTGACTTCTGTGAGATGAAACCGTATTAAATTACTGTAATACGTGAGTTCCAATTCATCAAAAGTGTTCTCAGGGTAAAATATTACGAAGTTGAATTCTTCATCATAAAGCTCATTTCCCAACACATTTTGAATATGCGCCTCCGGACTAATTATGGCATTTTCGGATAAGCGGCTGTAGGAAAGAATCAAGCTCAGGCTAATCAAAGCGAGAAGAAACAATCTGAATCCGCCCCGTAGAGAAAAAGAGGCAAGGATAAATAAAAGCGTCCAGGTAAGCGTAATCCATCGAAAGAAGAAAATGGAATCAGTTATAAGAACTTCCTGGTCGTAGATGGGGCCCGGCCATCCACCCCAAATATGATTGTGGAAATAGAGTTGTGGGAAAAGAAAAAACTCAATCAGAAAAGCAGGAATGGCAATTAAAAAGCAAAGTAAAAAAGCCCAAAGACGTGGGTTATTACTAATGGTTCTAAGAAAACGAGTAAGGAAGTAAGTGAAAAGGAGAGAGGGATAAGGATAAAGCAACCAATACGTAAGTCCATCAAAGGAAAAGCAGCCGGTTATTAATACACGCAAAACCGATGGTAGGGCAAAGGCGGTAAGGCCAACTAAAGGAATCACTAATTCTTCTGTTGGAATAATTTTACTCCCTAATTCTTTGGAAGCGATAATTCCCCAAATACTTCCAATCAAGGCTCCAAGAATGGCGAAATCAACGTGGAATTCACGAACCAGCGGTATAAATAAAATCAAAGACCCTGCAAAGAAAGATGCAGGAAGCAGTATTCTAAGCCGGTCTGATAGTAGCATTAGTTTTTGAACATCGTGCTCAACACAAACCAGATGTTTTCTTTACGTTCTGCGAGACGGCGGGAAAAATATGGAAACCACATTGTGCCGTAAGGAACATAAACTCTCACATTATAGCTATCCTGAACCATGGCTTCGCAGGTTTCCTGGCGCAGACCATAAAGCATTTGAAACTCAAAACGAGACTTTCCAATCTTATTCGATTCAGCGAAATCTTTCACCCAGTTAATCAACTCATCATCATGGGTAGCAATTCGAGGAAATGGTGTTTTGTTGATGAGAGTTGCAGCATATTCTTTATATGCTTCTCGAATGGCCGGCATATTTTGAAGTGCCAATCTTTCCGGTTCTTTGTAAGCGCCTTTGCATAATCTGATATCAGCACCGATTTCTGCTAAATCTGGAATATCGGCCTTAGTGCGGTGTAAATAAGCCTGGATTACTGTGCCTACGTGTTTTCCATACGCTTTGAAAGCATCCTTGAATAATGAAATAGTAACATCGGTATAATCTGTGCCCTCCATATCAATCCGAATGAATTGATCTTGTTCTTTGGCTACATCCAATAAACGAAAGAGATTATCCCGGCAATAATTGGTGTCGATATCCAGACCCATCATGGTTAGTTTGATGGAGATGCTGGAATCAAGCCCGGCGTCTTTGATTCTGTGCAGCAATTCTATGTATTCATCCACGGTATGGTCTGCCGTTTTCCTGTCGGTAACGTTTTCGCCAAGTAAATCGAGAGTAACTTTAATGCCTTTTTCGTTAAGAGCAGAAACTTTAGGTACAGCCTGACCAAAGTCTTCTCCGGCTACGAATCGTTTGGCAAAAATAAATGGAAGTTTCATAAGCGGATATACAATTTAAGCGCGATGTGTAATTGGGAGTACTAAAATATGATAAAGAATATTTACCAAATATAAGTGAGTCTGTGATGCTTATCATTAATGTTAATTAAGGTTGAATTTTTTTACAAAACAACGTATCTCAAGACTGGTCGTAGAGTTGCTATCCAGTATTAACATAACCCATGAAATACGCAGAATTTTTAACAGCCGTTCAGGATGCCGATGAGGAAAAAATAAATGAATTTTATCCTAAAGTTTTTGGGGTACTAGTGCATTTTGTTCAGGTTCGGATGGGAGCAGAATTACACGATGCCGAAGATGCGGCGCAAACTTCAATAATGAACGTCATGGACAGTATTAAGGACGGGAAAGTTACGGAAGGCAAGAAGGTAATCCCTTATTTAATGACTTCAGCAAAAAATCACTACCTGAGGATTTTGCAAAAGGAGGACAAATTCGAATATCAGGATACATTGGATGCTTCTCCGGAAGACCGTAATTCCGCCTTTGATTCCTTGGTAAATAAAGAGCAGCAAGAAGTTTTGAAACAGTGTTTACAATCGCTTAAAGAGGATTTTCGCACATTTATATCTCACTGGTTTCAGTTTCCGGGTATTGATGCAGAAACCGTTGCCAGCCATTTTGATATGAGTGTTCAGAACGTCTGGGTTAAGAAACACAGAGTAATTAAACTCTTACGCGAGTGTGTCTTTACAAAAATTTAAATGAATTTTTGTAAGGAGCTGCGCTCACATGTATCTACTGTTTAGACATAAGTCACAAAAGAGTCATTATCGAACGAAGAAATGAGTAATTCCAAACAACACATAGAGCAAAGAATTCAGGATTATCTTGATGGTAAACTGACTTCAGATGAAGCAGATGCTTTGTGGGCAGAATTTTTAGAAAATCCTGATCTATTTGAGCACCTCAAAATTAATGCTCAGTTACAAAATCTATTCAAAGAGAAACGTGGAGAGATATCCAAATCCGATTCAAATGATGAGGAATCAGCAACTATTCACACTTTGAATTTCTATGAGCGCAACAAAAAATGGGTACTTGCCTTAGCAGCTGTTATCCTGATTACTATTGGATTAAACTTGCTGCAAACAGACCACCACCCAATGATGGTTTCTGCTATTGATGATATTTCGCTGTTGGATATGGAAACAGTTGATGTAACCCGCTCTGAGGCAGCACAATTAACAGGCGCCGATTCGCTTCTGTTTTTTGCTTATGATGCCGCTGTAAGAAATAACGACGATCTGGCTATGGATCTGTATGAGAGGGTATCTGATAGATTTCCACAAAGCCTGGAATCAGCTAAGGCTAAATTAAATTTGGGTATTTTAGCCTATAATAGAAGAGACTACGATGAGGCCGAATCCTACTTTTTAACGGGTCTGGATATTCCTCACGACGACTATTTGGTGCTTGAAAAAACACATTGGTTTCTAGCAAATACCTATACCAACCGAGGAGAGTTAGAATTAGCTCGTCAGGAAGTCATGGTGGTATTCAATATGAATGGAAATTTCAGAGATGCTGCTTACCAAAAACTTAGACAGTTGAATATTTCTCTTGGTAATTGGGAGATGGAGTAAAAATCAAGAGCGGGGGACGGGGTCGTCTAATCCCAGGGTGTGTTTCATGAATATGGAGTGAGACGCAATCATGTTTTCATTTGCGTCTCTCTTTATGCGCTCATAAGCGTTATTAGGCTGCAAAACCCATCTTTGGCGGTTGTCTCTCAAATATACATTCAGAATAAATTGGAGATACTGTTTCAGCTTTACATTGTCGATTGGAGTAATCGCTTCTACACGCGCATCCAGGTTTCTGTGCATCCAATCAGCGGAACCAATGTAATACAAGTCTTGTCCGGCATGTTGGAAGTAAAATATTCTGCTGTGTTCTAAAAAACGGCCAATAACTGAATGTACTTGAATATTTTCGCTGTAGCCTTTTTCGCCAACCTTTAGGCGACAGACGCCACGGACAATCAAATCAATTTTTACGCCTGCTTGAGATGCTTTATATAGCCGTTCAATGATTTTAGGATCTTCCAGGCTGTTCATTTTGGCAATAATTCTTCCCGGACGCCCCGCTTCTGCTTCGGCAATTTCAAAATCTATCAATTCAGTCATGCGCGAGCGCATGAAGTGTGGGGCAACCATCAACTTTTTATAGGTTTGGTCGGGGGAGAATCCCGTGAGTAAATTAAACAAAGCTGTTACATCATGTCCCAAATCAGCATCACAGGTAAATAGTCCGATATCTTCGTAAAGTTGCGCTGTGTCCGGATGATAATTACCCGTGCCAATATGCAGATATCTACGTAGCTGTTGCTCTTCTTCTCTAACAACTATGGTTAATTTTGTATGGATTTTTAAGCCTGGTAAACCATAAGAAACGTGAACTCCCGATTTTTCAAGTTTTTGAGCCCATTCGATATTTCTTTCCTCGTCGAAACGAGCTTTTAGTTCAACCAGAACAGCAACTTGTTTTCCATCTTCCGCTGCACTCATTAGTGCGTGCATTAGGGGTGAGTCTTTTGAAGTTCTGTAAAGTGTCTGCTTTATGGCCAAAACTTTCGGATCTTTTGCCGCTTCTTCCACAAAATGCTGTACTGAGGAAGCAAAACTGTGATACGGATGGTGTACCATAAAGTCACCTTTCTTAATCACGTTAAAGATGGAAGGTGCTTCTTCGTCAATCTCGTGGCGAAGTGCCGGATGCTTAACCGGAACCCACTCAGGTACTTTTATTTCATTAAAACCATCTACGCGTGCTAATTGCATGGCATCAGCAAGACCAATCGAGCCGGTCATACTGTACACATCTGCTTGTTCTACATTCATTTTTTCCATCAAAAGCAACCTGATATGGCGTGGTGTAGAACTGCTGATTTCCAGTCGAACTACTTCTGCAAATCTTCGTTCTCTGAGCTCTTCTTCGATAAGATCGAGCAAGTCATCGGCTTCCTCTTCATTGCGTTCTATATCGGCACTTCGTGTAACCCGAAAAATATTCGCCGATAAAATTTCAGCTCCCGGGAAAAGGCGATCAATTTTGCTGAGAATCACATCATCAATTTCTACTAAAGTTATTTGCTGTTCATTAGAAGAGGCTGTAATCCAACGAGGGCGGTTACTGGGGATTTTTACCCGTGCGAATAAGTGATCAGATGTAGTAGGGTCTATAAGTTCAATGGCAAAAGAACGGCTTTGATTCGAGATAAACGGAAACGGGTGAGCCTGATCTACTACTAAAGGAGTCAGAATGGGATAGAGCTGTGTATCGTAATATTCGTCAATTTGCTTTTTCTCATAATCATTGAGCTCACTGTATTTGCGAATTAGAATGCCTTTATTCTCTAAAGCCGGTAACAAGTCATTAAAAAAACAACCGCGGTAAGCCTCAATCATTTTTTTAACATCTGTTCGGATTTCTTTTAGTTGTTGTATGGGAGTACGACCATCAACCGATAATTTTTGCACGCCCACATGAAGCTGTCTTTTTAAACCGCCAACTCTTTTTTGGAAAAACTCATCAAGATTTGAACAAACAATACCAATAAATTTGACTCGCTCAAGAAGGGGAACACGTTCATCCATAGCTTCAGCAAGAACACGCCAGTTAAATTGTAGCCAACTTATTTCGTAATTAGTGAAGTAATCTGCACCAAATAAATTCAAATTGTTTTTCTTGCTGCTACCTTGCACTTCGTTACGTTTCATATTTGATAACAAATTGCTGAAGTCAGAATCTTCCATTGCGGGTGGGTCTATTTTCATATCATCTGGTGATAAAGAAAGATGATCAGCATTGGAGGGAGTTGGAGTTTTTTTGGGGTTTGATGAATCTTGAGACATGAATCAGTAATAATTTAGATATGTAAAAAATATGATGTGATAAGATAAACCTTCAGTATTATCTTAATAAAACCAAAACCTATAACATTTTGAAATTTAAGGAGTGCTTATTTTGGCACAGAATCCACTACTTGATGCACATAGCAAAGAAGATTCTTACGAGAAGTCTATCCGCCCGAAGCGTTTGGGTGAGTTCATCGGGCAGAGAAAGATTATTGAAAATCTAAGTGTTTTTATAAAAGCAGCCAAACAAAGAGGTGAGGCTCTAGACCATGTTATTATTTCGGGACCACCGGGATTGGGAAAGACAACTTTGTCGAATATAATCGCCAATGAAATGGGTGTTAAGATAAATGAAACCACGGGCCCTGTTTTGGAAAAGCCGGGCGAATTAGCAGGAATGTTAACCAATCTTGAAGATGGTGATGTGTTGTTTATTGATGAAATTCATCGCTTAAATCCCGTAGTTGAGGAATATCTCTATTCAGCTATGGAAGATTATAAATTGGATATCATCATAGATTCCGGACCAAATGCGCGAAGTGTACAGATAGATTTAAAAAAGTTTACGCTGATTGGAGCAACAACCAGAAAGGGTCTACTGACAGCTCCATTGCGAGCTCGTTTTGGAATAGATTTACGTCTCGATTATTACGATACGGAGCTTCTGCAACATATCGCACTTCGCTCGGGCTCCATACTAGGAATGCCAATTACGGATAAGGGTGCCTATGAAATTGCCCGACGAAGTAGAGGAACACCCCGTATTGTAAACAGGTTGTTGAAGCGTACTCGTGATTTTGCACAAGTAGATAATTTGAAAGAAATTGACGAAAAAATTGCAGACAAAGCATTAAATGCTCTTGATGTCGATAGCAGGGGTTTAGATGATATGGATATAAGAATGCTAACAGCGATTATCCAAAATTATGGCGGCGGACCCGTTGGGTTGAGCACATTAGCGGTTGCCGTTGGCGAGGATAAGGGAACTATCGAAGAAGTATACGAGCCGTTTTTGATTCAGGAAGGTTTTATGCAAAGAACTCCTAAAGGCAGAGTGGTTACGGCAAGAGCTTACGATTATCTTGGTTTAAAGCCCGGTTCTACGGGAGAGATTTCCTTATTTGATTCCTGATAAATCACTCGCCACTGCTTTTTATGGTGGCAGTTTTTTGTTGCGCGCGATTGCCTAGAGAAGGCACGTCTATCATATCATAGGACTTGATGCGCAGTCCTTTCCACTTGCACTTTTTGCAAAATAAGCGCCTGATGGGTAAAAAAGCACTGAGTCGTCTTTGCCAGAGCGTTCTTTTTATACGAACCAGAGGGTAATTACATTTTGGGCAATTGATAGAAGTAAAAGTGTCACTTCTGCGCAAACGCCATCGGATACGCCGGAAAACCAACCAGGCCAGTACTAAGCCTGAAAACCCAATCACCATAGGCTTAAGATAAGCCCCTCTTACAATTTCATTAAAGAAATCGATAAAACTCATCCAATAAATAATCAATGATTCCGCAAAACTTGGGATGTGATTGGGTACACCAATTAACACATGGTAATACTCACCATAGAAAATGATGGCTATTATCACCACAAATACGATTAAAATCTCAACAAACCACGATTGTATCAGCTTACGCATTTAGAGGCACTAAGAAATGAAGGAAAAGGGTAATTCATAGAATATTCGCATTAATTTCGTAGTTTTGCAGGTCAATCAAAAATCAGTTTTAATCTTAATTATTTTCACGTCCGATACATGAAAAAACTTTTTACTTCTGAGTCAGTATCCGAAGGGCATCCGGATAAAGTTGCTGACCAAATTTCAGATGCTATTCTTGATGCCCTATTGGAACAGGATGCCCATTCTCGTGTTGCTGTAGAAACCCTTGTAACCACAGGCCTTGTAGTAATTTCAGGTGAAGTAACTACCAAAGCTTATGTTGATGTTCAGGAAATTGCCCGCGAAGTAATCCGAGACATTGGTTATACCAAAGCCTCTTATCGATTTGATTCAGATTCATGTGGCGTGATTTCAACCATCCATCAACAAAGCCCGGATATCGCTATGGGTGTTGATACTAACGGTGCCGGTGATCAGGGGATGATGTTTGGTTATGCTGTAAATGAAACGCCATCTTTTATGCCATTGACGCTGAATTTGTCTCACAAATTACTAAGCGAATTGGCGCATATTCGCAAAAATGGTGTTGAAATGCCTTACTTGGGTCCGGATAGCAAGAGCCAGGTTACAGTAGAATATGGTGATGATGGAAAACCTAAGCGTATCCACACCATTGTATTATCAACTCAGCACGATGAGGATGTTACCCAGGAACAAATCAGAAAAGACGTCAAAGAAATTCTCTTGCCAAGAGTTATTCCGCAAGAATTACTTGATGACGATATTATTCTCCATGTAAACCCTACAGGTAAGTTTGTGATTGGCGGACCTCACGGAGATACAGGTTTGACCGGCCGTAAGATTATTGTTGACACCTATGGCGGACATGGAGCACACGGTGGGGGTGCATTTTCAGGAAAAGATTCTACCAAAGTTGATCGTTCAGCAGCTTATGCAGCTCGTCATATTGCCAAAAACATTGTTGCCGCAGAATTAGCAGAGCAGTGCTTGGTACAGTTGGCTTACGCTATTGGTGTTGTTGAGCCGGTATCGGTAAACATTAACACCTACGGTACAGGCAAAGTTGCTGATGAAGTACTCGCTGATACTGTATCAAAAATGTTCGATTTAACGCCTCTCGGTATTATCGAAAGACTAGAGCTTAGAAAGCCCATGTTTAGAAAAACAGCGGCTTATGGTCACTTTGGTCGTGACGAATTCAGCTGGGAAAAACTCGATTATGTAGATAAGCTTAAGCAAGCGCTATAGTTCACTAAACTTTTTTGTTGAGACCTGTCTGATTTTTGAAAATTGGCAGGTCTTTTTTTTTACAGACGTGCCCGTTTAAACTAAAAAAGGCTTTACCCCGAGATGGAGTAAAGCCTTTTTGATTTCTTCAAATGAGTAGAGGCTGATTACGCAATAGCTTTAGTCACTTCTTCAGCAGCTTCTTTTAACAATACAGCAGAAATTACATCCAGACCGCTGTTGTCAATCAATTCCTTCGCTTCTTCGGCATTGGTACCTTGTAAGCGAACAATAAGCGGGACTCCGGAGAGTTTATCAGCAATTTCCTGATCTTTCACTGCTTCAATAACTCCGTTGGCTACACGATCGCATCTTACGATACCGCCAAAGATGTTAATCAAAATAGCTTTTACATTGGGATCTTTCAGGATGATTTTGAATCCGTTTTTAACAGTTTCAACATTCGCTCCACCGCCAACATCAAGGAAGTTTGCAGGTTCGCCACCGGCCAATTTAATGATATCCATGGTAGCCATAGCCAGACCGGCTCCGTTTACCATACAGCCTACGTTTCCATCTAACTTAATATAGTTGAGGTTGTATTTTCCGGCTTCGAGTTCTAATGGATTTTCCTCGGATTCATCGCGAAGTTCTTCGAGGTCTTTATGGCGATAGAGGGCGTTATCATCAAAATTAATTTTGGCATCAAGAGCAATCACGTCGCCATCGGGAGTGGTAACTAATGGATTAATTTCAAAAATAGATGCGTCGGTTTTATCGAATGCTGTATAAAGGGCAGTGATGAATTTCACAGCTTTTTTGAATTGATCCCCGCTTAATCCCAATGCAAAAGCCAATCTTCTGGCTTGATTCGGAAATAAAGCCTGGCCGGGCTCAACCCACTCTTTTACAATCAACTCAGGAGTTTCTTCAGCAACTTTTTCGATTTCTACACCGCCTTCGGTAGAAACCATGATTACATTTTTTCCCTTAGCACGATCGAGAGTAACACCAACGTAGTATTCTTTTTCGATATCGACGCCATCGGTCACATACAGGCGCTCAACTTTTTTACCTTCTTCACCAGTTTGGATAGTTACAAGAGTATCTCCAATAAGTGATTCTGCTGCATTTTTAACTTCATCAACAGTTTTGCAGAGTATTACTCCTTTAGCACCTGATTTTACTGTGCGTCCTTTGCCGCGCCCACCGGCATGAATTTGCGCTTTTACTACAAAAAGGCCAGCGCCTTTTTCTTTTAATTCTTCGGCTGCTTTTACGGCTTCATCAACAGAAAAAACTGCAATACCAGCCGGAACAGGCACATTATATTGTTTTAAAATCTCTTTGGCTTGATACTCGTGGATATTCATGGAATAATAATTTTGAAAATGATGGTCGTGGTTAATTTCGCCGATAAGTTAAAAAAATGAGCGTAACATACATAGCGGTAAGTAATACAAAAGCGCTATTCTGTAAACTATTATTGAGGTTACAAGTATAGTTACAGTTAAAAGCAGCTTATTTTCTCTATTATCGTGCTTGTGTTTCTGTTATTCTAATGAATTCCTCATTATCTACCCGTGGTCTCTGTGGCGTATTAGCAATTTCAACCGTTGTAGAGTAAATAACGCGAGCTCTTTTCATGAGGCTATCATAGAGAATTTTATCAGGGGTATCTCCAGGTAAATGGTAATCCGGATGCACACCGCTAAAGAAAAAGATGAACGGCACGCGCAATCGCCCAAAATTCCAATGGTCGCTTCTTCGATAAAACTGATTTCTATCTGTTAAGTCATTGAAGCGCATATCCAGACGAAGATTGGCGCTACGCTCATTTCCAACATGTAACATGCTGTCTAATTCAGAAGAGATGATTTCGGCTCCGATGATGTATACAAAATCACGGTCGTCTTTTTCTTCATGTTCTCTGTCTCTTCTGCCCATCATGTCAACATTGATATTAGCTACTGTTTGTTCTATTGGGAAGATGGGGTTATCAGAATAATATCGTGAGCCAAGTAATCCCCACTCTTCTACAGCAACATGAAGGAAAAGAATGCTTCGGTCTGGACGTATTCCTGCATCCCGCGCATCAGAAAATGCTTTGGCAATATTCATGATTGCAATCGAGCCACTGCCATTATCATCAGCTCCATTGTAAATAACGTCGCCATGTTCGTCGGGGGCGCCAATTCCCATGTGGTCATAATGTGCAGAAAGTACTATAATCTCATCCTTTAATTCCGGATGGCCACCCCGTAGCAGGCCCGCAACATTTTTTTCCTGAATGACTTTCTGTCGCATCATAGGCTCTGACCGAAAGAAAAAGCCTGTAGATTTCGTCTCAAATGAACTTAGGTCATCAACGATTTGATCTCTTTTTTCAAAAAGCTCCTCCCGACTTCCGAGTCCTAGAATTTCAGCTGCTCTTTCCGGCCTAATGGTTAGCACAGTACTTTGAAATCCCTGCCGTGCCGGGCGGTCCGGCAAACCGAGGCTTACCGGGCTTCCAAATCTTTGGCTGTGAAGGATTGCCCACTCGGAGAATTCATCGTAATTTTGATCGGAGATTAAAATCATGCCGGCTGCTCCTTTGCGGAAAATGCTTTCTATCAATCTCTCCCGTTCATTAAATGAGGGGTTTATAAGCGTGTCATTTTCGACGATATTCGGGATATCAGCAAAAGCCATTACCCAATTTCCGCCCAGATTTTCATATTCAAGTTGATTGATTCCGCGTTCTGTATCTATTGCACCAAAACCTGTAAATATTACTTCGCCTTGTGCAGGGTTTTGTCCTCCCAGGCTCAGCATGAAATCTGAAGAGGTATTATAAGTGTAATCGGTTTGCCAAAGCAAAGTAGTATCAGAACTTAATTCGTAGGCACTAAAAGTAAATCCGTCCAAATAAGTAGCATTGATGTCAAAGTGCTGAAAAAATGAACCATCATCACCAACCGGCTCCAGACCGATACTTTCATTGAAATCTGCAATGTATTGGGCAGCTTTTGCAATAGAAGGCATTCCGGAACCACGCCCTTCCATTTCATCACCGGCAAATACGAATAGGTGCTCCTTCAAAAAATCTTCCGTAATGGATTCTTGGAAAGAGTGTAATTCAATTTTTCGGGCTTCGGCGTCTTGTTCAACTTTTGAACTGGCGCATGAAATCAAAATGGTGCTGCTGGCGATTAACAGCAATCCGATTCGGAATATATTCATAGTGAGATAATTTGGGAGTTAATTAATACCGATATCTTCGGTAGTAGGGAGATCTAAGTAAAAGTCTGTGGAAGTTTCACCCATAAATAAAATGAGTTCGTTTTCTTTAATGAGTTCCAAAATTGCAAGGAAGGTAACCACAACCATGATTTTGGATTTGAATTCACTGCATAAATTTAAAAAAGAGGAGCGTCCTTCGAGTCGCAGAGTGGCTATAATAAATTCGCTCTGCTTTTCTATAGTTGTTTCGTATTTGCGAACATTATGAACGGGAGCAGCGGGTTTATCAGTATCGAGCATGGCTTGTCGAAAAGCGGTAATCAAATCAATGATGGTCACCTCATGTAAAGCCTCGCCTTCCGGTTGCGCTTCTACTCTGTCGGTTTCAAAATAGCCTCTTTGATATTCCTGTCGGCTTTGCTGATCCATTTCGTACAATTCTTCTGACATTTCCTTGAAGCGCTTGTATTCCAGCAGGCTTTGAACAAGCTCATATCGTGGATCTTCTTCCTCCTCGCCATCTTCCTCATCTGTGGATTTGGGAAGCATCATTTTTGCCTTGATAGACATGAGCATGCTGGCCATGTAGATGAACTCGCTGGCTACGCCCAAATCTAACTCGTCCAAAAACTGAATATACTCTAGAAATTGCCGGGTTATGTAGGATATGGGGATATCATAAATATCTAATTCGTCCCGCTTTATAAAGAAAAGCAGTAAATCCAGCGGACCTTCAAAATTTTGTAATTGAACCCGGTACAAAAAGAAACGATTTGGTTAAAAATTATGAAGTCAGATGTTACCACAAACCTGTTTTATCTTCAAACAATCAAACGAGTTTTAACAAACGGCATAGCCGCACGAATGATTGAAGTATTTTGTACTTTAACAGATGCTTAAATTCGTCCAATTAAAGATATCATTATGAAGCACTATCCAATATTATTCGCATTAACAATCATGTTTTTCTACGTCTCCGCTTGTGGCACCACAGCACCGGATGACGCCAAACCCGTAACCTATGAACCAGAAATGACAGCTGAGCAAGAAAATCCTTTTTTTCAGCCTTCAGAATTACCCTTTGAAGCTCCTGATTTTACAGTAATCACCAACGAACATTATTTACCAGCATTGCTAGCCGGAATGGAACAGCAAATGCAGGAGATAGAAGCAATTGCCTCTCAATCTGAAGAACCTACTTTTGAGAATACTATTGTTGCAATGGAGTTAAGTGGCGAGATTTTGACGAGAGTTCAAAGAGTATTTTCGAATATGTCTTCTGCCCATACAAACGAAACCATTCAGCAAGTACAGGCTGAGTTAGCCCCGAAATTCGCCGCCCATTCCGATAATATTTATTTGAATTCAGAGCTTTTTGAGCGTGTTAGAACCTTGTATGAAAACAAATCTGATTTGGGCCTTGATGCAGAAGCTGAGCGACTCATTGACCGCTATTTCGAGCGTTTTGTTCGTGCCGGTGCTATGCTTTCCGATGAAGAACAAGAGAAGATTCGTGAGATTAACAGCGAGATGTCGTCTCTGGCTACTCAGTGGAGTCAAAACATGCTGGCCATTACTCGTGAGCGTGCCGTAATTGTTGATGATGTGGCACTTCTTGATGGAATGAGTCAGGGAGCCATAGCCGCTGCTAAAGAAGCTGCCGAACAACGTGGACATACAGGCAAATATCTGTTGAATATCACCAACACCACACGACAGCCCATTTTAACGAGTCTCAACAATAGTGAAATGCGTCAACGTGTTTGGGAAGCCTCAGCCCATCGTGGTATCGGTGAAAATGGCGGTATTGATAATCGTGATATGATTTTGCGTATTGCCGAAATACGAGCCAAGCGTGCGGAAATTATGGGCTACAATAACTTCGCTGAATTTGCGCTTGAAGTAAATGCGGCTCAACATCCTGATGCTGCTTATGAAATGCTTACGGACATGGTTCCTGCGGTATGGGCAAATGTTCAGGAAGAAGCAGAACAAATAAGAGATATGATGCAACGTCTTGGTCATGACCATGAATTGGAAGCATGGGATTGGGAGTATTATGCTGAAAAAGTTCGTGCAGAAAAATTCGATATAGATCCTGATGAGGTTCGTGCGTATTTCGAGCTGGATCGTGTTTTGAAGGCTGGTGTTTTCTATGCAATGGAGCGTTTTTATGGGATCACCTTTGAAGAGCGCTTTGACTTACCTGTTTATCACGAAGATGTGCGTGTTTTTAGCGTTTTCGATCGTGATGGTGAGCAATTAGGATTGTTTTATGGTGATTTCTTCTCCAGAGATTCCAAGCGCGGTGGTGCCTGGATGAGTTCGTATATGGTTCAAAATCACCTACTGGAACAAAAGCCTGTGGTGATTAATGTGCTGAATATTTCTCCACCTGCTGAAGGTGAACCGGCACTCGTGAGTTTTGCGAACGTAACTACCCTATTTCACGAAATGGGTCATGCCGTACATGGTTTATTCTCTGATGTTACTTACCCAAGTTTAGCGGGTACAGCCGTTCCTCGTGATTTCGTAGAATTTCCTTCTACGTTTGAAGAAGACTGGGCTATCCATCCTGAAGTATTAGCTAATTATGCACGCCACTATGAAACAGGGGAAACCATCCCGCAAGAGTTATTAGAGCGTGTGTTGGCTGCTCAGAATTTTAATATGGGTTTTAATACTTATGAATACGTAGCTGCAGCCTTACTCGATTTAGACTGGCACACGCTAAGCAGTGATGAAATTCCGACAGATGTGCTCGCATTTGAAGCTGAATCGTTAGCTCGTCATAATGTTGATTTTGCAGCGGCACCTCCACGTTACAAGACCAGTTATTTTAACCATATCTGGCCGGGTGGATATTCTGCTCAGTATTATGCCTACATTTGGAGCGAGATTTTTGCTGCTGATGCATTCGCCTACATTCAGGAGCGCGGTGGATTAACCAGAGAGAATGGTGATCACTATCGTGAGCATATTTTATCTCGTGGCGGAACAGCCGAGCCTATGGAGTTATACAGAAATTTCAGAGGTGGTGAGCCAAGTGTTGATCCTCTTTTAAGACGCAGAGGTATTTTGGATTAATACAGTCTCGAATTCGTTCAGATTGAAAAAAGGAGAAGTCGGTTGGCTTCTCCTTTTTTTTGTGGATAAAGGATTCGGACAGCCGCATTTTAATTCCCTTATTTGGGTGTTTTTCTAACTCATTTCTTTTTTTGGAAGTTTAGATCAAAAACCATTGCGGCAGCCCGTGTGCTTAGAATTCGATAGCACGGTTCTTTGGGATTACGCCTCAGCCAAACGTAGTTTTTGCTTAACTGCTTTGAAGACTTTTCGCTTTCTGCTGGAGATTCCAACATACATCACCGGTACTATGAATAAAGTGAAAATAGAAGAAAATAGCAGTCCGCCGATTACCGCTCTGGCTAGTGGTGCCCATGTTTCGGAACCTTCTCCAATTCCAAGTGCTAAAGGCAGCATGGAGAATACGGTAGTCAGCATGGTCAATAATACAGGGCGAACTCTTCTCTGTGATGCAAAGATAAACTTATTGAAGTAGTCATTTGGAGAATGGGCGAAACGAGTGTTTTGATTGATATAATCAACCAAAACAATACCGTTATTCACTACGATTCCAACCAAAATCAGCATACCTATGGCAGCAGGTGTGCTTAAAGCGGTACCGGTTATGAAAAGCATTAAATATGCACCAAAAAATGCTAATGGGATTGAGAATAAAATCACAAATGGATCTCTGAGGTTTTCAAACTTTCCGGCCATCACCATGAAGGTAAGGACCAAAGCCGCTAGAAGAGCGAACAGTAACTGACGGAAACTATCTTGTTGATCACGAAATGCGCCTGTGAATTCATAGCGGTAGCCATCTGGCAATACCACTTCGTTTTCCAGCAGTTCTACAATTTGCGCCCGATGCTCTGCTGCAGATCCCATTACCCGGATATTTACGTCCAATACCGTTTCCCGGTCACGACGTGAAATGGAACTCAATCCTTCAATCGGCTCAAAAAACCCTACAGCAACTACGGGGATACTTTGCTCATCAGAACGGGCAACCTGCAATCGGTTTAAATTTGCAATTCCGGTTCTATAGCGCTCGTCCATGCGAACTTCTATAGGATATTCTCTGCCGCCTTCCCGGAATTGTCCAACCAGAGTTCCGCGGGTTTGGGTTTTAAAGCTGTTGGCCACTTCGCTAAACGAAGATCCCAGGCGATTTACAACTTCTCTGTCTATGCGATATACCAGTTCAGGAACATTATCCACGCGAGGATTATCAACCGAAATCACTGATTCGTCGGTAAGCATCACTTCTTCAATGCGATTAGTAATTCCTCGAAGTACGTCGGTATCCGGACCAATCAGGCTAACTCTGATAGATCCCATTCCGCCACCGCCCCAGCCACGACCACCACCAAATCCGCCACCGCCACCGGAAACAAAAGTAAACACACGAGCGCCGGGATATTGAAACATTCTGCGAAATTCAAGCGCTACCTGATCTGTGGAAGCATCCCGCTGATTTTGCGGAACCAGAGTGACGCTAATATTTCCGGTATTTGGTTCTGTGCGAAAACCACTTCGTCCTACCGAGGTAATAATCGTTTCTACACGGTCATCTTGCTGAAGACGATTTGAAATGTCCTGGATAATATCTGCTGTTTCGGTGAGTGTAGTTCCACTCGGTAGGCTAACATTTATTGAGAGTTCTCCGGAATCACTTTCCGGGAAATTTTCGCGCTCAATTTCACCATTCAAAAAGTATAACCCGGTTAAGACGCCCAGAATAAATAATCCCATTATCCACTTCCGCACCAAAATCCATCGCATGGAGGCGGCATACCATTTTTCCAACTTAAGCATCAATCGGAACATAAAACCATGACGTTTTATGGAATTTAGATTGAGTAGTTTGGAAGCAAATACAGGAATTAGGACTATAGACGCAATAAATGATAAACTGATAGAGTAGGCTATCGTTAAAGCCAAATCACGGGCAATTTGTCCTGCAAAACCTTCTAAAAAGAAAATGGGGATAAATACGCCCAAAGTTGTTAGCGTGGAGCCAAGTAGAGCTTCCTTCATTTCGTTAGTGCCCTTTAGAACAGCATCAAAAATTGGGTCTCCCTCCTCAAGTTTGGCGATGATGTTATCCAAAACTACGATGGAGTTATCAACAAGCAGACCAACAGCAAGTGCTAAACCGGTAATAGAAATAATATTCAGCGTTACGCCGGTGAAATACATAGCGGCGAAAGTGGCTGTCATAGAAATAGGAATGCTCAAGGCAACAACAATAGCCGCACGATAACTTCCCATAAAAATGAACAGAATCAGAGCAACCAGAAACAAGGCAACAAGTGCAGATTGTGCTAAATTATTAATCGAGTTTTCTATGAATTGCCCTTCGTTGGTGCGCACTTGAATATTAACGCCTGGGGGGAGGCGTTGTTCGATTTCAGGAAGTGCCGCAATTACGTCCAGCGCAGTATCCAGTGTATTTGCATCTGATTGCTTTTGGATTTCCACCGTAACGCTGTTTTGCCCATTTACTTCAACAATCGTGTTTATATCGGCAAAATGATCTCTTACTACGCCCACATCGCGAATACGGAGTGGTGTGGAGCCATTATCGAATCGTACAATAGTTTGCTCGATATCCTCAACACTTTCGAAAATCGAAACGGCTCGTACACTGTAGCTTTCGCGCCCAACATTTAGGTTTCCAACAGGAATTTGAACATTGTTCTGCTGAAGTGCCTGTTCAATTTCTCCAGTGGTGATTCGGTATTGGGCTAATTTTTCCGGATCGATATCGATAAAAATAGCACGCTGTAAGCCGCCACGCGTATCAGCTTGAGCAACTCCGGGAATCCGTTCCAGTAACGGTTCTACAATTTCTAAACTCAACTGCCGCAATTCGTCCAGACCACGATTTTGCGCTTCTACGCTCAACCTCATTATGGGGCGACTTTCGGGATCAAACTGGAAAATTATGGGAGGGGATGCTTCTCGGGGTAAAGAATTCCGAATTCGGTCGATGGCTTCGCGTGCATCCAGTTCTACCCGCTGTGCATTTGTGCCGGGCAGAAGACGCATGGTGATGAAGGCTCCCCCACGGCGAACATTGGCGTTCATGGTTTCAACGCCATCAATAGATGAAAGTGCGTTTTCAATCGGCTCTACGAGAATGCGCTGGATATCATCAGGTGCTACGCTCCTATAATTCATAGAAACGGCTACTATCGGGATATCAATGCTGGGAAATAGCGTGATTTTTAGATTGAAAAGTGAGAATAATCCGAATCCGATAACCATGAGCGTAACCATGACTACCGTGACCGGTCTTTTCAATAAGCGATAAATTATACCTGATGGATTTGGGAGTTTCATGACTCGTTCTCCAGTGGATCCGTTTTGTGAATACTGTCAAATCCCAGTTTCTCAGACAATGTATTGAACAAATAGTAGAGGCTGGGCACAAAAAAGAGCATTAAAATTGTGGAAACGGTTAGTCCGCCTATTACAGTGCGAGCCATTGGGCTCCATGTTTCAGATCCTTCGCCAAGTTCGAGGGCAAGTGGAATCATACACAAAATGGTGGTAGCTGCTGTCATAATAATGGGACGTAAACGACGTCCGGCTCCGGTTGCGATGGCTTCTGCACGCTTTAAGCCCCGAGCTTGCAAAATTTTTATGTAATCAATCATCACAATACCGTTGTTTACCACAATTCCAGAAAGTAAAACCAAACCAACCATTGCGGTAACACTTACCGGTGTTCCTGTGCCGGCAAGCATGATAATTACACCGGACAAAGCAATAGGAATCGTGAAAATGATAACAAAGGGTTCTAATAAACTTTCAAATTGCGAAGCCATTACCATGTAGGCCAAAATAGTGGCAATCAAAAAAGCGATAAACAAGAATCGGAAGCTCTGGGCTTGTTCTTCGGCGGTACCACCAATTTCATAGCGATAACCATCGGGCCACTCTACTCCTGCCAGAGCAGTTTCTACACGTTGCGTGGCTGTGCGTAAATCCAATCCGCTTAAGTCAGCCTGAATTTCAGTGATGCGCTCTTGGTTTATACGTAAAATGTTGGATGGACCCGTGCGTCTTTCGATGTAAGCCAGGTTTCGAAGGGGCATCCATGTTCCTTCGCTGGTTTGGATTTGTATGTTTTCCAAATCGGTTGAGGATACTTTTTCGTCTGCCGCTAATTGTACGTTAATGTCAAACTCCAAGCCCTGATCAATAAATCTGGTAGCATTGTTACCACGAACGGCATTACTGATAGCATTAGCCACTTGTGAAGTATTTAATCCGTTACGGCTGATACGCTCCCTGTCCATGACTACACGCAATTCGGGGCGACCTTCATCAGCGGAAGAGGTGGCTGCTACAACTCCGGGTATGCGGAGCATAATATCCCGAACGCCATCGGAGAGTTCTTTCTTGGTTTCAAGATCAAAACCGTAAATATTTACGATTAAACCTTCCTGTCCATCAGGGTTAAGTGGGTTTTCACGTAACTCACGGATAATAGCACCGGGCACTTCCCGTAAATCTTCGATTAATTGAGCCACGATTTGAAACTGGTTTCTTGAGCGCTCACGAGAGGAGATTAGTTCAACTCGCACCAATCCACGATACCCACCGGGATTCTCAGCGCCTTCAACACCACGTTTATCGCCATAATCGGAAACGATGAGTCGTGCTTCCGGAACTGTCTCTTTTATAATTTCTTCTACATGCCAGAAAGTTTCTTGTAATTCAAACAGGTTTACTCCGGGTTCTCTGGCTACTTCCAGCACGAAAGCATTTTCATCAACTGGGGGGAAAAACTCTCCACCCAATCGAAAGAGGAAAGGAATCGTAACTATCAGGAATAAAAATGAACCAGCAACTATCCAACCTGATTTTGGAAGGAGGCGGGAGATTAGCGAGGTATAACGTGAAGAAAGAGTATCAAAAAAGGTACTGCCTTGTGCTACTTCTACTGTTTTTTTCTTGCGCTTCTTGAAAAGATTTGAGGCGAATAACGGAATCAGAGATAATGCCACAAAAGTGGACATGATTAAAGCAAATGAAATAGTTAATGCGAGATCCCGAAACAGAAAACCGGCTATACCCGGCACAAAAAGTATGGGGAGAAATACAACAAGCGTAGTAAGTGTGGAAACGATGATAGGGGTTGAAACCTCTTGAGCGCCTTTTATAGATGCATCCTTACCACTGTATTTGTCCTCCCGAAATCGGAAAATATTTTCAAGAACTACTACAGCATTATCTACTACCAAACCTACGGCTAAAGTGAGACCCGATAGAGAAATTACGTTCAGAGTTACATTTGAGAAATCCATTATGCTGAATGTGGCAATAATGGAAACCGGAATCGAAATCGCAACGATAAGCGCCGTGCGAACGCTACGCAGGAAGGCCAGCAAAATCATTACGACCAGAAAAATGGCAATGAGCGCTGTGATATAAATATTCCGTATGGATAACTCGATGAATTCTGAGCGGTCGGTAAGCACTTCTAAAGTAACACCGGCAGGAAGCGTTCGGCGAATTTGATCTAATGATTCGCGGACATTATTTGCTGTGGTTACGATATTTACATCGCTTTGGCGATAAAGGTTGAGAATAACGCCATCTTCGCCATCCACATGCACATTTCCGATGGGTTGTGCGATGCCGTCTTCTACGTCAGCAATATCCCGCAGACGAACCGGTTCGCCATTTCTGACAGCAACAATTGCTTCACGGATTTCATCGATATTATTGAACTCCCCGATGGTTCGGAGCGAGTAAATCATGCTGCCTTCTGTGAGTTCTCCAGCCGGCACTTGTACGTTTTCCTGACGTAATCGGTTAGAAACAGCCGCAATATCCAGGTTATACGCCAGCATCTGATCGGAACGCATCCAGATATTGACCTGACGCTCTAATCCACCCGAAGTCTCCGCTGAAGCAATTCCGGGAATCCGCTCAAAGCGTTGTTCCAGTTGTTGAGTTGCCAGCGTACGTAATTCTACAGAACTGCGTGTATTGGAACTCAGGGTGAGCACCATTACCGGTTCTTGATTGGGATCGTAGGTGAAAATAATTGGTTGGTCGGCATCAATCGGAATGGCCCTCCGGGCGAAATCCACCTGTTTTCGAACGTCATTTTGAGCAATGAATAAATCCGTACCCCAATTAAAATAGAGTTTAATAACTGAGGAGCCTTGGGATGAAAGTGAGCGAACTTGTCGTAAACCACTTACACTCCCCACCAATTCTTCAATAGGGCGCGTAATTAATGTCTCTATATCTTCAGGAGCAACACCTTCATACGTTGTGTAGATGGTGATGGTAGGAAAAGAAATATCCGGATAGAGGTTTAAATTCAATCGCGATAAGCCAAATAGTCCGAAACCGATGATGATTAACATCAGCATCACAAAAGTAACGGGACGATCGACAGCAGCCTGTGGGAGTTTTTTCATGTGAAAAACCGCTTATTGGTTTTGATTACGCTGACGTTGTTGTCCCTCACCGGAACCCTGCTGTCGTTGTGGGCGGTTTTCGGCACCATCGCTTCTTTGTGCTTGTGTATCAGCAGTGGCGCCACTGCCTTCACCTCGTGCTTGTCGGATACGTTCCTGAACTTCAGGAGGAAGGTTATCAATATTTCTTTCCTGATTTCCATCACGCTGTACCCGTCGTGGCTCTTCGCCACGGCTTCTGCCTGTTACTCTGATTCGTGATCCGTCTTCTAATCCACCTTGTCCGGTCACAATAATTCGTTCACCTCGGGAAACACCACCAAGTACCTCAATTCTATCACCCTGTTGAAGTCCGGTTTCCAAAGGACGCAGTTCCGCAATGGTATCCCCACGAGCTACAAACACATTGAAGGTTCTGTCTATTCGGATACTGTTAGATTCGGGATCTAATACCGTTTGTACGTTTTCAACCATCGCAGAACGAGGAATTACGATTGCATCCTCATTGGTACGTACGGTAACCGCCGCTTCGGCCAAAGAGCCGGGGAGTATATCGCCATCAATATCAACCAAACTAATTACCACTTCTGCCAAGCCTGTTACAGGATCTAATTCCGGACTGATACGGGAGACAACTCCGGTAGCAGAATGTTGTCGTTCTCCGCTCATGCGAATCGTTGCAGATTGTCCGTTTCTAATTAAGCGACGATCAGCAAGAGGCAAAAATACCCGCATCTCGTATCCAACCAGATTAGAGATTTCAAAAGCAACAGATCCGGAAGATGCCAAATCGCCGGTACTGATATTTCTACGTGTAATTACTCCATCAATCGGGGAAGTAATTGTAGTAAAGAGTAAATTTTCACGGCTTTGAGTAAGAGATGCCCGTGCTGAGCGGAGATTAGTTTGGCTACTAAGAAGGGATACTCTGGCATTATCTAAATCCGCATCGCTGATGAGTTCTCTTTCATACAAACGCTCGGCACGTGCGAATTCGGTACTGTCTCTGCGAAGAGCAATTCGTGCCTGTTCTACCTGAGCTTCATCCCTTAGAACCTGATCTCTGAAATTGGTATCACGTAATTTTGCTAATGGCTGACCGGTTCGTACGGTATCACCGAGATCTGCATACAGTTCAACAACCCGCTCTGAAATTTGTGGGGAAACCCGAACATTATCCTGAGTACGGATATTTCCATAGGAGCGTACAATTTGGGAGATAGAAGATGGAGTAATATCTATAGTTTCAACGCTAGTAGCTCTTTGGTTTCCACCAAAACCACCCATTTGCCAAGGTGATGGGGACGGTGTGTCTGAGCTGCCACCGGAACAAGCTACGAGAACAGCTAGGGCTGCAAAGCTAATTAGTTTCTTCAAAGCGGGGATTATTAAGTGTTTATGTCGGTTGATGCTGGTTGGGACGTAAATCTATACAATCGGTTGATTAAGAAGTATTGTTGTTTCAAACTTTTACACCGATGTAAGAGTTTCTTCAAATTTACCTTTATCTTTTCCTGTAGGATAAACTGTTACAAAGAGATAGGATAAACTCCTACACCGAAATCATTTTTATCTGAGTATCATTCCATTGAGACAAGTGCAGAATTTAAACATGCAATTTGTGAACCGATAAACGTTAACTAAAGATTGAATTCACCCGATATATAAACTAGCCATCTGATTATTAATATTTGTAAATAATCGGTATTTTTACTATGGAATTAATGCCTCCCCCCCCCCCTAAAATATTCAATTTTATGAAACTGAATTCTTATTACATATTGTCCCTCTTTCTACTCTTTTTGGGGCTTTCTAATCTTGCCGTCGCACAGACAGGTCCAGGTGGAGTGGGAACTACTGATGGTACCAGTGATTTAAAATTTTGGTACAGAACAGATCATGCTGTTTTGGATGCTTCCAATAGAGTAGAGGAATTAATT
>SKIC01000251.1 GCA_007116685.1 Balneolales bacterium | reverse complement strand
CCATGACCGCATCACAAAAACCGCAGCTTTGAAATCATTGAATGATATCAAGGGTATGGTTGATGCACGCAACAGAGGAAATGCAGAAACCAGAGCTCATGCACAGCATCTTGCTTTATTGATTGACAGAGCACTCGACTAATTTTTTCGAAGTTGCTTTAATTTTATCATTGGCCGGGGTGATTATTCACTTCGGCCATTTTTGTTATTTCATGCAGCTGCCAATTTTTGGATTTCTTCAAGCAAATAGAGCATAGATTCTTTATTTTGTGTAGTTGAAAAAAATCTTACCCAACAGAAATAAAAACAAGCTTTGTCAGACTCGAAAATCTTTGAAATCACTCCGGATACCGAATTTGAAACGGTTGTAGGCTTAGAAGTTCATGCACAACTCACAACAAACAGCAAAGCTTTTGCTCCGGTAAGTATAGAATTTGGGAAATCACCCAATACCAACGTTACTCCATTATGTCTTGGTCACCCGGGTACGTTACCTGTGCCTAACGAGAATTTGATAAGATATATAATCAAAATGGGTTTGGCGACGAATTGTAGTATTGCGGAGAAATCAATTTTTGCCCGCAAAAACTATTTCTATCCGGATATGCCCAAAGGATATCAGATTTCTCAATTTGAAAATCCAATTTGTGAGAACGGTCATGTGATGATTGATTTGGAGGATGGCTCTGAGAAAAAAATTGGCATTACCAGAATCCACATGGAAGAGGACGCAGGAAAGTCCATTCACGATTTAGAGCCGCATAATACGCTCATTGATTTAAACAGAGCGGGTACTCCATTAATTGAGATCGTTTCCGAACCCGACATTCGCTCTCCTCAGGAAGCGTATGCATATTTATCTATCATTAAGCGTATAGTTCAGTATTTGGGCGTTTGTGATGGCAATATGGAGGAAGGCAGCTTGCGCTGTGATGCCAACGTCTCGATTCGACCGAAGGGTAGTGATAGGTTTGGAACCCGTACCGAAATCAAGAATTTAAATTCATTTAAAAACGTAGAACGTGCCATTACATACGAAGTAGAGCGCCAAAGAGAAGTTCTGATTTCTGGTGGTGAGATTATTCAACAAACGCTTTTGTGGGACCCCAATCGCTTGGAAACTCGCCAGATGCGATCCAAGGAAGAAGCCCATGATTATCGATATTTCCCGGAACCCGATATTCCTCCGGTGGTAGTTACCGCTGATTTTCTCGAAGAAATCACATCGGAGTTACCCGAATTGCCCACCACCAAATATGAAAGATTTGTAAAAGAGTTTGGATTGCCCAAAAAGGACGCCAATATCATCACAGAAAATCAGGCTATTGCTAATTATTTCGAAGAAGTGGTAAAAATTGGAGTGAAACCCAAGAGTGCCAGCAATGTGGTATTAACAGAAGTTATGCGCGTTTTGAATGAGAGCGATTATGACATTCAGAATTTTCCTGTGGAGCCTGTTCGTTTGGCAAGTGTTATTCAGTTAAAGGAGGATAACAAAATCAGTTCATCAGCTATGCAGACCATTTTTAACGAAATGCTGACTGCATCAGAGTCCCCAGAAGAATTGGCTAAAAATATGAATCTCATCCAAGTTTCTGATACCGGAGTGATAGAACCACTTGTTGATGAAGTTCTTGATGTCTTCCCTGATAAAGTAAATGAATTCGTAAATGGTAGAGATGGCTTAATGGGCTTTTTTGTGGGGCAAATTATGAAGAAGTCGCAGGGTAAAGCCAATCCTAAAATGGTTAATGATTTAATTAGAAATAAAATTCAGCAAAGATTTTCCTGATATGTTAAACAAAGGATCACAACTCTCCATCCTTACTTTTGCCATGCTGGCAATAGTTGCTTTTCTAACGTTTTCCTGCAATGGGACTTCTGAATTAAAGCAGGAAACAACTGTGGTAAAAGGTACCATTACGGTTGATGAGGTGCTGGATGATTCCGGCGATTTCAGTGGTATTGAAATCTTAATTGCCAGTTACCGGGAGGAAAGAGAAGACACCGTATTTCAGGCGATAACAGATATAGCCGGATACTTTCAGGGTGTAGCAACTTTTGATCGTAAATCCGAATACGTGTTTCTGGTATCCCGAAATGAAAACCGTCTGGCATCTGCTATTTTGATTTTAGCAGATAACGATACTGTAAGCGTAAACGCCAGCCTGCCTGATTTTGAGCAAACACTTCGAATTTCCTCCGTTGAAAACGATGCATATGCCGTTTATCGCCGCCTAAACAGGCAATTTGATCGCATAGCCACATTAATAAATTCCGGTCAAGTCCCTGGCACGGAAGTTGAAGAACAGGTTTTAACCTGGTCTAATTTATTTTGGTCTATGCGTGAAGACTATCCCAATACACT
This sequence comes from Balneolales bacterium, assembly GCA_007116685.1. GTDB lineage: Bacteria > Bacteroidota > Rhodothermia > Balneolales > Natronogracilivirgulaceae > SKIC01. Next base: position 5,434 of record SKIC01000251.1, on the reverse strand, counting down.
TGCCGCAAGCCGCGCTTCAGCCACAGCCATTGAGATTTTAGACGGATGGGATGATGATTTGGTTCTACAAAGAATAAGTGAAGTTGATTATGATCCCGAAGTTATAGAATCAATTCTCTTTACCGGTAAGAGTGCTATGCTTCGTAAAGAAGGTTTAGATGCAACGGTTGCTTTCTTAGATGATTTAAAATCAAACACCACGCAGGATTTAGATAAAATCCTGATAGATATAAATATCATTGAGTTGCTCTACGACTCATTGCGTGTAGATGACGCCAGAACTCGATTTGAAGCGTTTCAACGTGCTCATCCACAAGATGGAGAGGTTTCTCATTGGAGCCGTTCATTTGCATTTGATTTAAAAAATTTAGCCCCCGGAATGCCTTTTCCTGAGTTTGCAATTACTGTAGATGGCGGTAATCCGATTTCAAATGCCATGATTGAAGGGGATATCATCTTATTTGATTTTGCACGCCTGGATGACAGAACCTATCAACAACGATTTTTAGAGATGCTGGTTCTCTATGAGGAATTTGGAGACCATATGCGTTTTATTTCTGTTCCTGCGCATGATAGCCAAATTATGATTAACGCCTTTTTTGAGGAAAGAGGTCGTTTATGGGAAGTGGCTGATGCCGGAGAATACCAGCGTGATGATTTCCTCGAACAACTTAATTTAGATCAGTTTCCTGTGCGCTTTTTAGTGGATGCCGAAGGAAACATCATCCGTAAATATTACGGTTACTCACTTGGTCTTGTGCGTCAAGACCTTAATAATTTATTACCCTAAACAAACAAGACTATGAGAAAAAATTTAATTGCCGGAAACTGGAAAATGAACATGGGACCAAGAGAAACCGAGGCTTTTTTTGAAGGTTTGGGAGAACAAGGCCTTTCTGAACCTAAAAAAACGGATTGCCTGATTTGTCCTCCATTCGTTTCTCTGATGTCTGCAACGGCACGAAAAGTGGCCACACCATGGGTTAACGTTGGTTCACAGAATGTGCACTTCGAAAATAATGGTGCCTATACCGGTGAAATCAGCACAGAAATGCTGAAAGAAGTTGGTTGCACCTATGTGATTCTTGGTCATTCTGAGCGTCGTGAATACTTCGGTGAAACCGATGAAATCATCAATACCAAAACAAAGAAAGTATTGGCAGACGGTCTGATTCCGGTAACCTGCGTTGGTGAAGTTTTAGACGAGCGTAAAGCCGATAAGCATTTTGACGTGGTAGAAACTCAAGTAAGAGGTTCTTTTGCCGGATTAAGCGACGATGAAATGAAAAAAACCGTAATTGCCTACGAACCTGTTTGGGCTATAGGAACCGGCGAAACTGCATCACCAGAACAGGCTCAAGAAATGCACGAGCATATTCGTAATGTATTGAAAAGTATGTTTTCTGATGATCTAGCCAATGCGGTTCAAGTACTGTATGGTGGAAGTATGAACCCGGGTAATGCTGCAGATTTACTGGCAAAGCCTGATGTTGATGGTGGCTTAGTTGGTGGTGCCAGCCTCAAGCCGGACTCTTTTGCTGAATTGATTCGCATTTCAGAACAATCGTGATATGCAAGCTCTGAATGTTTTGTTGATTGGAAGTGGTGGACGTGAACATAGCCTTGCTTGGGCTATTTCCCGTTCCTCATTTCTGAAACATCTTTACATCGCACCTGGAAATCCTGCTACAGCCGACTTAGGCTCCAATCTTACTCTCAATGTTTCTGATCATGCTGAGGTTTTAACTTTCTGCAAAGACCAAAACATAGACTTAGTTATTGTTGGGCCTGAACAACCCTTAGTTGATGGAATCACAAATTATCTAACCGAAGAAGGGATTCTGGTTTTTGGACCCGATGATGTTGGCGCTCGACTAGAAGGAAGTAAGTCCTTTGCGAAAGAAATCATGGCTAAGTATGGTGTGCCTACGGCTGACCATCTTACTTTTGTAGATGAGAATTTACAAGATGCTGAGCAATGGATTTTAGAGCATGATGTTTTTCCAGTAGTTTTAAAAGCAGATGGACTTGCTGCCGGTAAAGGCGTTTTTATCTCTACGAGCAAAGAAGAAGCATTCGAACATCTTAGCGAAATCAGAAACTCTCCTTCCTTATCAGGTGCTGCATCAAAACTTGTGATAGAAGAATTTATGCAAGGAGAGGAAGCCTCTGTTTTTGCTATTTGCGATGGTGAAAACTTTGTAGTTCTGCCAGCTGCACAAGATCACAAGCGTATTGGGGATGATGATACAGGCCCAAATACGGGTGGCATGGGTGCTTATTCACCGGCTCCGGTAATGACGGAAGAGTTGATGGAATCTGTCAAAAATGATGTCATAAAACCTATGCTATATGGTATGCAAAAAGAGGGACATCCTTACAAAGGAGCGCTCTACGTTGGTTTGATGATAAAAGATGAAAAAGCCAAAGTTGTAGAATTTAACTGCCGTTTTGGTGATCCTGAGTGTCAGATTTTGATGCCCAAAATCACTTCTGACGTTCTGGAATTACTTTACAGAGCTGCTTCAGGAACTCTACCGGAATACAATTTGACCTTCGATGAGAAAACCTGGGTTTGCGTAGTTATGGCGAGTAAGGGATATCCAGGATCTTATCCCAAGGGATATGAAATAACTGGTTTCCAGAATCTTAAATCTGATCAATTGGTATTTCATGCAGGTACGTCAAAAGACTCTGAGGGAAAATTGGTGACCAGTGGAGGTCGGGTCTTAGCATTTACCGCTTCCGGAGATGATTTGTTATCAGCAATCAAAAATGCCTACGATGGTGTTTCTCAAATATCTTTCAAAGATGCATATTATAGAAAAGACATCGGGCAAAAAGGTTTACGACATTAGTCGAATTTTCACTCTAATGGTGTGTTTTGTGCTGTCAGGTCAAGTTTTGATGGCACAAGACACACTCAGTGTAGAAATGGAAAGACTGCCCGGTACTTTTCGTGATATTAGCTCTTTATATATCACGCCCGTTCCACATCTTTTTGTAGTTGAGCAAGGGCGAGACCGCATCTTACGATTAAACCTGGATGGACAGCGTTTGGATTCGCTGGGTAGAACGGGAAGTGGTAATTATCAATTTGATCAGCCCATAGATATTGATGCCACGAACGAACTAAAAATATTTGTATCAGACTATAACAATTCCAGAATTCAGGTATTTGATCGTCGATTTCAGTATTTGTCAACGGTTCGGTTGCCACGATTAGGAAATATGCGAAATTATCGTCCCACCGTTTTGACTGTGAATAACTTAGGCGAGCTATTCTTTTTCGATGAGGAAAACGAATACATCTACAAATTCAATTTCAATGGCGGTTTTGAGCAAAGATTTTCGACAAGAGGAGATGATCAGATTTTAAATCCCTCATCCATGCTGGCTTTGGATGACGCCATATTTATTGCTTCGCCTGAGCAAAGAGTTGTTCATTTTATGACCGTTAATGGCAGATATCTGGGATTTATCGCCGGATTCGAAAACCTTTCAGCTTTAGCTGGCTGGGACACTAAAGTTTTTATTGTTGATGGCAATTTTATATCTGTATATGGACTTTCTGCGAGATATTATGGCTCTCTGGAATTAAAAAATATACCTAGAGTCAAAAGTATTGCAGTTCACAGAGATGTCATTATTGCAACTGACGGCAGGCATTTGTATCGAGGGAAAAGGCCTTCTTTGCGGTAGGGTGCTTAGTATTATTTCGTAGGGCATTGTCCTCGATGCCCGGAGCAAATAATCAGTCGTTCACGACTGTGGCAGTACAAATCGAGGACGATTTGTTTTTTATTTCCGGACGTCGAGACGACGTCCTACACCGGGTGAAGATCACCACGGCGGGTAGTAAAAGAATTTGATATTTAGATCAGCCCAGATATTTCTTGTAGACTATAGTAGTTAGTACTACAAAACTGAATAGGAGAGAGAGAAGGCCAATCCAGTCGCCGTAACGGACATAAAAGGTTTCGTTTTCGTAGAGTGGGACATTTAAGACAAAGCCATCTCTGGTCCAATATTCTGTGGCATTGTAGACATCTCCGTTGGCGAGTATCATTCCGGAAATACCATTGTTTGCACTTCTTAAAACTACACGATTGTTTTCTATGGCTCTCAATCGTGCGAAATCAAAATGTTGGATGTGTCCACTGGTATTTCCCCACCAGCCATCGTTGGTAATTACGGTGAGATAGTTTGCTCCTTGTTTTGTGAAACGCCTTACCCAATCCGGAAATACGGAATCATAGCAAACCATGGCTGGGGAAGTTCCTCTGCCGGTATTAAAAACTACGGGTTCAGTTCCACGACCAAATCCTGCGTTTCTGCCCCAATCTACCCATTTAAACACATCAAGCGCGGCGAGAACGTAAACAAACGGCATGCGCTCTACGATGGGGACTAATTTTGCTTTTTTATAGGTTTCCGTATCTGCATTTGGATAAAAAGCTACGGCGCTATTATACACATTATATGGTCTTTGCTGATAATAGCCGCGATACAATCTTGGTGTATGATTATACATTTGAAGCATTGAGGTTCCGGTGATAAGCGGAACATTCCAAAGAGCAACAAATGGATAAATGTGAAGATCCATCTGACCGCGGGAGTTATTAACCCATAGTCCTTGTAAGGCATTTTCAGGCCAGTAAATTACTTCGGGGCTGTGAAAATCTATTACTTCTCCGGTATAGTTTAGAAGCTCTTGTAAGGGGTCAATTGGATTGTCATATCCTGCTAAATGCAGATAGGAATCATAATTTGGTTGAATGATAGCAACCTCGATTTCCCCTGTAAGATGCTTTTCATGATCTGCTGTTTTGTAATAAATAAAGGAACCTACCATGGGTAACAGCAAAACCGAAAAGGCAATACTTTTTGATATTGTAGACTTCTGTTTTAAGGCAAACCAAAAGAAAGCTGAGGTAAGTATAATCCAAAAACTGATTCCTAAAGAACCGGTGACGCTGATATATTGCACCAATGATGGAAAGTTTGAAAAAGCATTTCCTAAGGTGAGCCAAGGCCAGGATAAATCCCAACGATGGTGTAAGTATTCATAGGCAGTCCAGATTGAGGCGATGAATATGGCTTTCAGATAAATTTGCCCAAAATTCCTGCAAGTATATCGTATCAATACCAATGGGATGGTCATCAAAACTGAATTGGCCAAAATTGCTGCTACACCACCCCCAATTGTGGCAAAAGTAAGCCAATAAGTGGTAATGATATTCCAAATTACAAAGCCCGGATAAGCGTAATATGCTGTTTGACGATAGCTATCACTCAATTCGGTAATACGAAACAAAAGCAAGAATCCCGGAATGAGAAGAAAAGGAAAAGGAAAGGGAGAAAAACTAAGACCTAATAAAATTCCGGCAGTCATAGATGCTGCCCATGGGTTATTCCAAATACTTTTTAAAAT
>SKIC01000299.1 GCA_007116685.1 Balneolales bacterium | reverse complement strand
CTCCTGAATTTTCTTTGCTAATGAAATAGCTTTCTCAAACTCCTGATTATCAATCAGGCGTATTCCTTCCTCTATTTTTTTATTGAAATCCATAGCCCTATTTGTCCTCTTTTTTCTTGAGGTTTTGGATGATTTTGGGGAGGTTTTTGATATCCGGTTTTTCAGCAGCTATGCTACCAATATTATCTTCGATAATTTTGTTGAGCACTTCTTCCCGAAAAATTGATACATCTTTAGGTGCACTAATGCCGAGTTTTACCTGATTGCCGGTAATTTCAATCACAGTAATTTTGACATCGTTGCCAATGTATATTCCTTCGTCAAGCTTTCGGGTTAGTACAAGCATATTTGATGCGTCAGGCTACTAAAAATTCTTCGTTAATCATGTTCTCGAGGATTAATTGCTCCCCGCGCTGTTCCTGTAAATGTACTATGATAGGAGCTTTTAAACTAACCTGTTTGATTTCAGGCTCCAAACGCAATATCACATAGGCAACCGACATAGGTTGTTGCTTCATAATATCGGTCAGTAAGGGCAGATAATTATCCTTGGAGTGCTCGTCAATTGATTCTGCATCCAGATGGGCAATGGGAATTACCGGAAAGTGGTATTTACCACAGGTGCTTACCATCCAAACAAGTGGACGATATTCTTCGATGTCCAGAAAGGTGTAACTTCTGACCTGCTCCAGACCCGGAATTCCGGTAGGGAAGTGGATTATTTTTCTTCTGGAGATGGTTAGTTCTCCAAAAAGTGTAGAGTGAATCCGCTGATTGAACATTTGTTCGGTAGCGGGTTTCGCAAATTTATGAAATTGTAGTGCTGTGTGGTTCATGACTATCTCAGGAAGTTTAGAAGGGATGTTTGAAGCAATGAGGCATTAGCAGATAAAGCAGCCTGATATGCGACCTGCAGTTTCTGGATTTGCGAAAGCGATTCAGCATAATCCGTATCTACCAATCGGCTCACTTCAGACTGTAGGTTTATATTGCCTACCTCGAATTGTTCGACTGCAAATTCCATTCGGTTGATGTTATTACCGATTTCAGCGGCGAGACCCGCGAAATGTTCAACGGCTGCATCTACCGAAGGGATTTCTTGATTAAGCGCCGAGTATTCTGCATTGCGAAATGCAGTTTCCACTCTGTCAAGCAGACTGAATATGGAATCTCCCGAGCCGAAATTTTGCAATCTGTTACCATCTACGCTAATGTCAACTTCCGTGTTGTCATTTACGCGCGCCGCAAGGGCGTCATCGTTACCGGAATAGGTAACGCTACCATCTTCAGCCAGCTCAAAAGGTCGTGTTAGCGTATTTGTGCCAGCGAAGATATATCTGCCGTCAGCACTCGAATTGAAATAATCAACGAGTTCCTGACGAATTTGAACGATTTGGTTAGCAAGGATCTCCATATCACTTGGCGAAGGCACTTTGTCGTTAGCACCTCGGGTAACCAAAGTTTTAAGTTCAAATAATTGATCTAGGGTATTTTCCAGCGCCGATTGTGCAAACCGAGCTTGAAAAACACCATTTTCTGCATTGTTCTGATATTGCTCGTTTCGTTTGAGCAATTCTTCTAATTTTTGTGACGAAGCAAATTTCAATGATCCGTCAGAAGGTTTATTAATTTGTTTCCCTGTGGATACCTTGTTTTGTATACCAGCCAATTCGTTCTGATTTCGATTCAGTGACCGAAGCAGATCGTTTGTAATCATATTTTGGGTTATTCTCATAATGATTTGCACTCGTTATACTATGGATAGCAAGGTGTCATACATTTGTTGGGCGCTATTCAGAACTCGTGCAGAAGCCTGATAGCTGTTTTGAAATTTGATAAGGTTGGTTAGTTCCTCATCCATATTTACACCGGAAACTTGTTCCTGCTGATTTGTAAGAAGAATTTTTGCGGATTCTGTTGTTTCAATCGCCTGTCGCACATTACTCAATTCCGCTCCGGCTCGGGCACTAAGGTTAATGGTTCTATCTGTCAGGCTTTGGGATGAATTTGGAGACTGACTTGCTAATTGAGCGATTTGGGCTGCAATGGAGTTGTTCCCCGGGGCATTTGGCTGAGCAGATGCAACGATACGATCTGCGTTTTCTTCGATTAATGCGTTCAGAGATAATCCCCTTGCACCTGAACTGTCGGGATCAAAAAAGGCAATTCCGGTATTGCCGTTTCTGTCAAAACCAGAAGTGTGCAATTGGTTAACAGATTGCATTAGGCTATTGGCAAGCTCATCCAAATCTTCTTGGTATGAGGCAATTCCATCTTCGAATAGCGCAATATTTTCACCTACTTCTCCACCCTTGAACGGAATTACAGATCCGTTATCCAATCGGACTCTGAAAATATTATTCACCGTATCTGATTCGCCAGATAACGTTGCGCTTCTTTCTCCACTAACGGCAATGATGCCGCCAATTTTTACTTCTAAACCGCCATTTTCATCTCTTTGCGTATCAACTGCCACAAGTTTGGATAATCTATCCAATAGACGTGTTTGATCATCAAGTGATTTATTATCCTGTTTTCCAGCTCCATTTGCCCGGTAGATAGAATTATTTAAGGAAGCCAAATCTTTGAGGATAGTGTTTACCTCATTGATACCATCTTTAGCTTTGTTGGCGGCCTGTTGCTGAATTTCCTGCAAACCGGAACCAATTTGCTGGAATTTCAAAATCATGTTTTGAGCATTCCGAACGATATTTACTCTGCGAGTGAAATCTTCCGGACTATTGGTTAATTCAGAAAATGAATTGAAAAACTCGGTCATTGCCTGAACAAGATCATTGCCGGTATTGCTTACAAATAGACCTTCAATGTATTCCAAAGTCTGTGCACGTTGCGAAAAAGAACCAAGACGAGACTGCATCTCATTGATTTGCGAATCCAGAAACTCGTTACGCATGCGAGTAATTTGCTCGATATTAACACCAACACCAATCGACATGTTGTTGCGCTTAAAATCAACAGGAGCCAAATCAACTCTTTGGCGGCTATATCCCGGAGTGTTGGCATTTGCAATATTATGACCAGTAGTAGAGATTGCTCTCTCTGCTGCCATTAAGCCACTTTTTGATATTTGAAAAATCTCACGCATGTTCAGGCTGTTTGATTTATGGCAATACTTTGATTTTGATGTTGTGCTGTTTTACCAGCAATGTTGTAGCTGGTATTCTTCTCATTCCCCATAGCGTGGATTGCTCGCAGAGTCTCAGTAGTATGCTGACGTGCAAACTCAAGCAGATTTACCAATTGCTCCTGCTTATGCTGGGTTCTGGTGATGGTGAATATGAGTCCCTCACGTAATTCTATCAGTTTATCTTTTGCCTCGGGGAAAAAGAGAATCAATTCAGAAAGTTTTTTGCTGGCATTATCAGGTGCTACAGCTTCGAACGCATCCAGTAACTCCAGACGGAAACGGGTTTCCAGAGACTGAATGAGAGCATTTTGCTCAATTTGTTGCTCAGTGCCATCGTTAATGCCATCAATATTGTTGCGAACTACAGCCTTAATCTGCACCGACAAGATTTCTCTCATCTGTGTGTAGGCATCTGTCAGTTCCACAATGGCTGATTCCAGGGATGATATAATTTGTTCTCTACTCATTCTGAATCTGATCCTGAATCAAGCCGCTGATTCCAATATTGCATGACTAAATCAGCCATACCCAGTTTGTTCTGCTTGGCTAACTCTGTGGCTAAAGTTTCTGTAATATGTTCCCGATAGAGTGCATTGGATTGGGAAAGTCCGCCTTCCTGAACCATATCGAATGAACCCTTCGTCATTTCTGATACCAGGTGATGAGCAAAAATCTTCTCAAATTCCATGGCGGTTTCTTCCTTCTTTTTTTGAAGGCCGTCTAATTTGGCATCTGATAAAGATGAGAGAATATGTTTGGTCTGGATATTCATGGTTACATCACGATTAAGGTTCCACGCAAGGCACCTGCGCGATCTATGGCCTGAAAAATGGAAATGATATCTCTTGGTGTTAAACCAAGATCATTTAGTGAGGCAGCGAGGGATGTTACTGTGGTGTTTTCTTCCAGTACTATTGTCTGTGCCGGGGAATCTCCCACATTAGCAGAGGCTACCTCACCAACAACTGTCTGTCCCCACGAAAGTGGGGCAGGTTGCGCTACGAATGGAGTACGGCGCGTTTCAATTTGTACACTTCCATGCGAAATAAGCACTTCATCAATGCGGATATTTCCACCGGCTACTATAGTTCCGGTTCGTTCGTTTATGACAACTCTGGCCGGTGTGTCAACTTGTATTTCCAAATCCAAAACGATACTCGTAAATTGATTTAACTCACCAATTCCCTGAAACTGTGGGGGCCAGTTCACTTCAATCAATCCCGCATTGAAAACCTGAGCAATATTTTGATCGAAGGTCTCATTAATCACGTTGGCTACTCTTTGCGCGTTTTGGTAATTCGGCTGGCGTAAGATTAATCCCAACGGACGAGTTCTGTCGAGTTGGAAAACTTCTCCGTTCATTACAGAGCCTCCACCCGGCAATGTGGCTGTCAAGGTTTGATTTCGCATTACCCGAGCACCCGGGGCTTCGGCTGTGATTCCACCAACAACCAACGGCCCCTGCGCCATTACGTAAACCTCCTGATTATTAGGATCAATCAATGGCGTTTGAAGTAAAACGCCACCAACCAAACTGGAAGCATCGCCTAAAGAAGAAACTGTGACATCAACATTGCTTCCCGGAGAATTGTATGGGCTGATTCTGGCCGTAACCATTACCGCCGCAACGTTTCGTGTTCGCAAGTAGGTGGGGTCAACAGTTATCCCGAAATTTTGAAGCATATTAGCGATAGACTGAACGGTAAACGCAGATCCTTGCCTGCCGCTAATTGTTCTGTCACCGGTTCTATCCAAACCCGTTACCAGACCATAACCAATAACTTCGATATCGTTGGCATCACGAATGCGAACCAAATCATCAATTTTGGTTTGTGCGTAGATATCCTGAGCCAGCAATCCGGTAATCAGTAAACCTAAAAGTGTTATGAATGAGATTTTTTTCATCAGAATATCGCTTTGATTGCAATTGCTGTTCCAACCATCACGCCCAAGCCTGTCCAAATTACGCGACGAGTGTAGCCGGGGCGACGTTTGTTGTTTTCCAGTCCGCCTTCTTTTAAATAGATGATTTCTGCGTTGGCAACACGGTATGAGGGCACTCTGTTGAAGTTATCCACATCGCTTGGTCGAACGAATCCTGTTAGGTTAACAGAGTGCACCTCGCCGTTTATTTCCATTTTTCTTTGCCCAATCACGATTAAGTCACCGTTTGGGGTAATGTCTTCAATTCGCACACTCAAATTACCTCTGAGTAATTGGCTTTGAGCAGCGGTTGAGCGATCTGAGTTTTGAAAATCTAAAGATGAATTTGCTCCAAAAAGAGGTAGGAAATTGGTCAAATTACCCGATACAGCTGCGCTGGCTTGTCCGGATGTAGAGCCTCTCGTATTTCCATCGGTGGAAGAAGACCCGGAGATATTCTCCATAAGCACAACCGTAATTACGTCTCCAATCCGGTTGGCCTTTACATCCTCGTACAGTGAGCGTTGGGCAAATGCTGAGTTGGCAAAAACCAAAAGCAGAAGTAATAAAGTTATAATTGCGTTTCTCATAGTGTGTTATTCCATACTAATGTTCCGTCAGCTTGTACGGTTGCGGTGTATGTTTTGCGAGTTTCTTCGCTGTGAACTCTGATTTTGTCGCCAGCGGCACCATCTTGCCGGGCTACACCTTGTACCTGAATAGCCAGATTGCCTTGTTGATAAATCATAGTTACCAACTCACCGGCCTGGATAATTGGAATTCTGCGCAATTCTGATGCGCGTACAGGCACACCTTCTCGCAGAATTCTACCTGCCACTTTTCCTTCAAAATCTTGAGCATCCGTAATGAAATTGCCGGATTGTCTGGTGATATCTACCCACGCTGTCGTAAACTGAGAGGCGCTGAGCATATCACCACTTACAATTCTGGATGTGGGTACAGGCAGATGTCTTTTGATCCGAATAAATGCCTGAACGTTAGATTGCGGGTTTCGAACTCTGTTGTTCAGGTTAACATCAAAAACGGAATATCCTGATGGGATGCCGTTTCCTCTGAATTGGACTCCTTCAATCTGATGATTTTGTACAGTTTCGAAAAAGTTCGGTATTCGGCGTAATTCCACTTGCACCCGATATTCATCTACGGGATAATACTGCTGCATGAATGAGGTAATATGCCCCACCACAACTTCTTCAATCGCCTTATCCGCATTTGCCGGCAAGGAAATGAAATTAAAAAGTAATATGGCTGCTAGCAGATTCATTATCCTTATCGTTTGATTGCGTTAGTCATAGCCATCATTTCTTCGGCAGTTTGAACCATTTTTGAATTGGTTTCATACGCCCGCTGAGCCACAATCAGATTTACCATTTCATTAACAATATCCACGTTGGATTGCTCCAGATATCCTTGTTGAATGGTTCCGAATCCGTCCATGCCGGGAACTCCAAAAAATGGCTGACCGGATGAAGCAGTTTCATCAAATAAGTTGTCGCCAATAGCGCGTAACCCCGATGGGTTCACAAATTTCGCCAGCTCAATCTGACCTAAGTCTACCGGATTTGGCTCTCCTTGCAATTGAGCCATCACAATTCCATCCTGAGAAATTTGCACGGCAACAGCATCCGGCGGAATTTCAATAAAATCCGCTAAAGGCAAACCAGAGCTATTTACCATTAAGCCCATAGAATTAAGACTGAAATTTCCATCTCTCGTGTAACCGATTGATCCATCAGGCTTTTCTACCTGAAAAAATCCTGTACCGTTGATGGCTAAATCCAGAGAGCTTCCGGTTTCCGAAAGCGGACCCTGCATAAAGTTTCGAATGGATGACACGGGGCGTGAACCGTGACCTACTTGCAACTCCGGACCATCATTGCTGGTATTATTAACCGCTGATCCGCTTCTGGAAGATGCCAGTGTTTGATAAAACAAATCCTGAAACGCAATTGAGCTGCGCTTGAAACCTGTCGTATTCACGTTTGAGAGGTTGTTCGCGATATTATCAACCGACATTTGCTGTGCGCTCATGCCAAGTGATGCGGTGCGAAGTGCTCTGAACATATTGAATTCTCCTTAGTTGGTTTAAAATCTTCCGAGATCAGTGGTTACCCGGCTTAAAATTTCGTCATGCGTTCTCATGACTCTTTGCTGTGTTTCGAATAACCTTAAATTGGTCGTCATTTCGATCATCTCTTCCAGAGGATTGACGTTCCCCGTTTCGTAAAATCCCTGATTGACGAAACTGCTTGGATCATCGAAGGCTCTTTGGCCTTGTGCGGTAGCCAGATAGGAATTGGTACGGCGCTCCAATTGCGAAACATCGTCAACTTGCATAAGCCTTAGCTTATCCTGAATTTCGCCATTCAATCTAATGGTGCCGTCTTTTGCTACTTCTACAATTACTTCCTGGTTTTCTTGCTGAGCCAGTTCATAAAACTGAGGCAGAAAAACGGCACCACTACTACCTTGTACCAAAGCACCGTTTTCGTCTCTCATGTAGCCCTGTCCATCAAGGCGAAAGCGTCCGTTTCGCGTCAAAAAGAGTTGACCTTCGTGTTCTACCTGAAAAAAACCATTCCCTTCAATAGCGAAATCGAAAGTATTACCGGTTCTTTCCAGAGAACCCGGTTCCATATTCATTGTCTGGTGATGGTGAGACTCCATAACAGGATTTCCCATCAATTGGCTTTGAAACGCTTCGTAAAAGAGCTTGTCTTTTTTGAAACCGGGCGTATTCATATTAGCCAAATTGTTCGCCGCCACT
>SKIC01000246.1 GCA_007116685.1 Balneolales bacterium | reverse complement strand
GAAGTAGTCGTGACCTCAGGTTCTGTTGAAGTCACCAGTAATACTGGTGAATCAAGCACAGTTGGTGCAGGAACAATGGCTAGCGTTACACAACAAGGAAGCCTTTCAACGCAACCAACACCTCAAGAAATTGCTGACGCTATACAGCAAGCCAATGATGAAGCAGATGAGCCACAACAGGACGAAACAATTGAAGATATAATTCTTCGATTCGAGAATGCTGATGGTCAGATTGAGGAAATCAGAATCAGATACAGAAGAAATAACGAATAATTCTAACACAGGTAAACTATGTACTTAAGACGTGCTTTTTATTTTCTTGTGCTGATACTTTTTTTCCCAATAGTATCAAAAGCATTCAATGGCTTTACACATCAGGAGCCTGTGGGTATTATCTCCGGAAAAACCATTGCACTTGAATTTGTATCTAGTTCCGTTCAGGACAATATGGTTCAGGATGCCTATTTGTTCTACAGAGTTTCAGGAAATCTCAGCTTTGAGCAAATTCCGGTCGTAATTGAAGCAAATCGCTTTATTGCAAATCTTACTATTGATAACGAAACGGCTGAAAGTGTAGAATACTATCTTTCAGTAGAACTACTTGATGGTAGTATCGCTACGTTTCCCTCACAAAATGCAGAAACGAATCCTGTTCGAGTTGCTTTGGTTACCGAAGAGCAAGAAGTAGATTCTGAAATTAGTGGCTTGTCTGGTGAAATTCAGTATAACATCCTAAGTCCCGAACCAGGCGAAGTAGTTTCTGAAGATGATGTAGTAATTGCTATAACGATGTTTTATGCTGAGGGGGATGCTCTGCCCGAAACCTTCCGGGTGATTTATAATGGAAGAGATGTTACAGAATCAGCTAGCGTTAGTCCGTTTTTTATATCCTATGTGCCACGAAGAACCACTGTTGGTAACCAACGCATTTCCATTATGGTGAGTGATGCCGATGGAGAGAGAGAAGTTGCCGGCTGGGGTTTTGAAATAATTACAGAACGGGAAATGCTGGCTCTTGAAACACGCAGAAGAAACATCCCAAATGCAAGAGTGGAATTAAGTGCGAGAAATCAATCTTTTGGTGGTAATACAGCTGAAATTTACCGAGCAAGTTCCAGAGTTTCGGGGACAATTGGCTCAAATGTGCGTTATTCTGTCAGTGGCTTGATTACCTCTCAGGAATCATCTCGTTTGCAGCCACAAAATCGCTTCGCCGGAGAGATTGCCGTCGGGAACTGGTTTGAACTTCAGGCAGGTCACGTTTACCCCAGGTTGAGTCCCTTACTTTTATCCGGAAGAAGAGTGTATGGTTTGAATACCAGATTAGGAACGCCAAGAGGTGGATTTCAGATTCAGGCCGTTGCCGGGCAGATGAGTCGCAGTGTTACTATGCAGTATTCTGATGTGCAAAAACAAATTTTGACACTTGGACAAACATCCGGTGGAGAAGTTGTTCAAGACACCGTTTATTCTCTCGGATTACAACCCAGAGGAATGGGAACTTACCAACGTAATATCTATGGTGGTCGTGTTTCTTTTGGACGTAATATACAGTTTGGCTTGAGTGGATTAAAAGTAGAAGATGATATCAATTCTATATCTGTTATTAGAGAATTTGACGACATTATGGCTAATGGCCAAGCAGAACTTCTATCATCTCTAACTCCTTCACAAAGAGCAGAATTGATTGCAGATCCTGATTTATTCCGAATAAATGCAGGAACACCTAGATCACAAGGTAATTTTGTATTAGGCTCTGATTTTGCGGTAAATGCGAATAACAATCGTATTCAGTTTCGTTCTGATGCTGCGGTTTCCTTCTTGAATAATGATATATCCTCTGGTGTAATCAATCAGGAGTGGGCTGATGATTTCGGTATTGACCTTGACGAGGACTTCGAAAATATTCTGGATCGCTTGCAAACTATCATTATCGTCAATGAAAACATGTCTGTTTTCCCCGTTGATATTTCAAACGGTGATTTAGATATGGACTTATTGCTATCCATGACAGCTGCGCAAACTCGATTGGGCTTGAATTATTTCAATCACAATTTTTCTGTTCAATACAGATTTATTGGTCCAAATTATACCTCTTTGGGTAATAACTCCATACGAAGAGATATACAGGGCTTTACTATTTCAGATCGGTTTAGAATGATAAACAATACCGTGTTTGTAAGCCTCAGTTACGAGAACTTATCTGATAATTTGGCCAGAACTCGTGAAGCCACTACAAATACCGTTAATTACAGAGGTAGTGTAAGTTGGTTTCCGGTTCCAAGACATTTACCCCGAGTTACCGTTAATTTGAGATATCAAACCAGAGACAATGGTGTTGAAAGATATTTCAATCCTTTGCTGTTAGATGCTACCGGTTCACCCATCGATTCAAGACGAGCTGTTCGTAATGTCTTGTTTGCAGATTTAGACAACCCAGTTTTTCGTCCTGCGCCAAGAAGCACAAATACTTTGCAGTATGGTATTTCTCTTACTCAGTTTTTTGAGGCATTTGGTCAAAATCATGAGGCTACCATTGGCTTTAATGAAATAGACACAATAGATGACGTATTCTTCTATGGTGATTTTAAGAGCCAAACATATAATTTGGGAATCTCTACAGGATATTCAGGAATTCCACTGAGAACTGATGTAAATGCATCTTATAATTTGTCTACATCTCAAAGTGGTTTGACTGATATTTCCATTTTCGGTTTGAATACAGCCGCCAGTTACTTCCTGCTCGATAACAAATTAAATCTAAGACTTGATTTTGCTGTGACTTTCAACGAAGTAGAAAGTACACCACTAGTGGTGGCTAATTCGGATACTCAAGATTTCTTCGATGATTACTTTACTCCCGATGAGACTCAACGAACAAAAGAACGTTCTAATACTTACGTTATCCGTGGTGGAGCTCGTTATAATATCACAAATAATCACGCTTTGATTTTGGATGCTAACTTCACCAATGTGGTATTAATTGGCGGTGTAGGTACATTGCCAAACGACAGGCTTATCCAAGCCAGATACGTATTTAACTTTTAATTCTGGCAATTCCTGATAATCGATGGGTAAAAAATCTACAACACGAAGAATCCTTACTGCACTTGGTACAGGGTTCTTTGTTTTTTTAGTTGTGATTTTACTCATTCGAACAGACCCATTTCAGCAGTTGGAATTACGGATTTTAGACCAAAAGTTTGAAATTCGTGGACCTCTCTCAACAGCTGAATCTCCAATTGTCTTAGTGGCAATCAGCGAGCAGGCTGATGGAGAGATTCCTCATCAATGGCCCTGGCCTCGCGAAGTTCACGCACGACTAATACATAATCTGAACGAAGCTGGAGCTCGTGCCATCGGGCTTGACTTCACCATGAGTCAGCCGGATAGGGTGTCGCCACGAAACGACAGCCTTCTAGCTCAGGCGTTAGAGCAACACGATAATGTAATTTTAGCCGGAAATATCTTAGTTGAGGTTGCACAACGTTCCGGTCTGGTTTCTTCAAGTACCCAGCAACAACTCATTCAGCCCATACCTATGTTTGAGAGAGCGAATGTGAATCCCATGGGATTAGTGTCAGCAATTGCGGATGATGATGGATATTTAAGAAGATATCGATTGAGAGCATCTCACTTTGAGCAGGAGTTTTTGTCTTTTTCTATAGAATTACTGCGGGTTTATCTAGGTTTAGAAGAATTAGAAATCATTGAACATGATCGATATTTTGAGGCTGGTCCGTACATGATTCCAAAATTCGATCGGCATACCATGCTTATTAATTATCATGGTGGACGAGGAAGTTTTCCTGAATTCAGTTACGAGCTTGTAATTGACGACAGTACCTTTACCACAGTTTTAGAGGAGTTGATGGAGGAGGAGTTCAATGATTTCTATGAACTGAGAGATGCCGGGGTTTTTGAAGATAAAATCGTGCTAGTAGGGGCTACCATGCTCGAATTACAGGACTTTTTCTCCACTCCATTTGCACCTCGTGGAACCATGCCCGGATACGAAATGCACGCAAACGCACTCCAAACGATTCTTTCTGAGAGATTTATCAGAACAATGAGTAATCGTGGTAATATTTTGATTGTATTTGTATCAGCTATGCTCACTAGTTTTCTTACCGCATTTACCGGAGTTTTACTGGGTGTTGTATTGATTGTCTCTTCCATTGTTGGATTCATATTACTCACGTTTTACCTGTTTATAGAGCATGATTATCATTTGTTGATGACTGGTCCGCTACTCGCAATTTTTATAGGGTACACAGGTTCTGTTCTCTACAATTACTTTAGCGAGCAAAGAGAAAAACGCCGAATCAAAAATATGTTTGGCTCTTATGTATCGCCCGAATTAGTAGACCAAATGGTAAACTCTGAAGATGAGCCAAGTTTGGGCGGTAATGAAGTTTATATCACAGCCTTCTTTTCAGATATTCAGTCTTTTTCCACGTTCTCAGAAAAACTGACTCCTATCCAATTGGTAGATTTGATTAACGAATATTTAACTGCCATGACGAATATTCTGAATGATGAGCGTGGTACTTTGGATAAATATATTGGTGATGCTATTGTCGCCTTTTTTGGAGCTCCTGTGGAAGTTGAAGATCATGCTTACCGTGCATGTATAGCATCTCAAAAAATGTTGATGAAGCAAGCCGAATTACGACATAAATGGAGCCTCGAAACAGAAAAATGGCCTGATTTAGTAGGTAGGATGCAAACCCGAATTGGTGTAAACACCGGTGAAATGGTAACCGGAAACATGGGTTCGGAAACACGCTTCAATTACACCATGATGGGTGATAATGTGAACCTTGCAGCACGTTGTGAGAGTGGTGCTAAGGCTTATGGTGTGTATTGCATGATAACAGAAACTACCAAAACCGAAGCCGAAAAATATGGGAATGAGTGTGTTTTCCGCTATTTGGATAAAATTGTAGTAAAAGGGCGAACACAGCCGGTTAAAATGTATGAAATTGTTGGATTACGCTCATATTTGTCAGAAACCGTTTATGAATGCGTCAGAATTTTTGAAGATGGAATAGATCAATATCTAAATCAAAACTGGGATAAGGCTCTGGAATTATTTGATAAATCGGCAAAGTTGGAGCCTAATCAGCCGGACGAGAAAATGGGAATTACGACAAATCCATCGCTGGTTATGATTGAGCGTTGCCATACAATGAAAGCTAACCCACCTGCTGAAAACTGGGATGGCATTTATGTGATGACAAGTAAATAAGGCTTGTCCAATCTTAAATTAAGCCTTATCTTTGGAGTCTTTCAAAGATTTTAGGGTAGGTCCTGTACGACCAGCTCCCTCTGAAATCCATCAGGGTCGGAAGGCAGCAGTGGTAGGAGGTCGTAGCGGTGCGATACAGGGTGCCTGCCCTTTTTTATTTCTTCTCTATATCTTTGGCTATTTGCTGGGCATGAACTCGGGCATTTTCAATAAACCAGGTACCGGTATTTAATCCCCCGCAAACTACACCCGCTAAATACACTCCAGAAACATTACTTTCTTGCGTTTCGGGATTGAAAATGGGCGTTTTGTACTTATCGTTTTCAAAACCAATTCCCATGCTTTTCAGCAGGGTGAAATCCGGACGATATCCGGTCATAGCAAGAACGAAATCATTAGCAATGGTTATACTCCCCTCAGGGGTTTCAATAGTTACTTCTTTTTCGCGTATCTCTTTAACTTCCGAAGAAAAATAGGCTTTAATTTCACCATCCTTAATTCTGTTTTCGATATCCGGGCGAACCCAATACTTTACGCCAGGCTTTAAAGTATCGTAACGAACTACCATCGTCACTTCAGAACCACAGCGATAGGTTTCCAAAGCTACATCAACCGCTGAGTTTCCTCCACCTACTACCAATACTTTTTGTCCTGCATAGGGGTGTGGCTCATCATAATAGTGTTTTACTTTGGGTAAATCCTCGCCGGGAACATCCATACGGTTTTCATGATCATAAAATCCGGTAGATACAATTACGTAATCCGCTTTGTAATCACTTTTATTCGTTTTGATGGAAAAGGCACCTTTTTTGCCACTTACTTCTAATACTTCCTCATACAACCGGATATCTAATTCGTAAGATGTGGCAACTCTCCGATAATATTCCAATGCTTCTCTGCGTGTGGGTTTCATTCCGTGAGAAATAAAGGGAACTTTGCCAATTTCAAGACGCTCTGAGGTCGAAAAAAAAGTCATATTTACCGGGTAATGGTAAACAGAATTGACCAAAGCACCTTTTTCCAAAATGATACAAGGGATATTTCTTTGTTTTAATGCTATTCCACATGCCAAACCAATGGGGCCGGCTCCTATAATGACTACCATAAATTGTTTTCGTTAGATATTTCTGAGTAAAACACAGTCGATCAATAATTACATTCCGTTTCAGTAATAAATTGCCATTGGAATTCCATGAGCATCAATTTCCGGAATTTCGGGTAGGCAGTTTGTGATTCCAATTGATGAGGCATACAAAGCCAGAACTGCAGCATCTAAAATATCATCGTCTTGCACTTCCTTTTTCAAATAGGAAGTCCTGATTTGGCTGAAATAATCTTCAAACCCATCACATAGTTCGGATAAGAGTTCAAGCCGTTTTTGAAACCCATCCCCCGTCTTTTTTTTATGGAGTAAGGTATTATTCCCATTTAACTGCATAAACAACAATTCGGGATGTGATTCCATGATTTGTCCTTTGTACTCAGGATGGACATCAAGCCAGGAATCCAACTCCCTGATTTTTGGGCAGATATTCCATGATTGAATAGAAAACTTCTTTCCTGTTTTTTCTTGATTAATACGGCAAGCTTCCCGGTAGGTATCAGCATAAAGCGCAGCTCGGACAGGTGGCGAAAATACTGAGGAAGCATACATTCTACCTAATTTTTGTCGGACCAAGGCATCACAGGTGCGCGTGTTTTGAGTATCGCTCAATCCGATGGGCATATCTACTAGAATGACATCATTTGCATTAAAGAAATAAGCAAAATCTTGTGTTTGCAGAAGCTGATGATGCAAATGCTTTCCGCTAACTGAAACAACAAACCAACCTGCTCTGCATCCATCAATTCCTACAAAGCGGGTTGGTTTATCACTCATAATCACTTAGGATAATTGTTGCTTGAGCCCTGGTTTGAGTTGGATATGCAATTCTTTCAATTGCTCATCATCAACTACATCAGGAGAATTATCCATCATGCTTTGGGCTTTTTGGTTTTTAGGAAATGCAATTACTTCGCGGAGATTTTTTGCTCCGGCAAGCAACATCACTAATCTGTCTAATCCCAAAGCGATACCGCCGTGTGGAGGCGCGCCATATCTAAACGCATCAAGCAAAAATCCGAACTTGGCTTCGGCTTCTTCCTCGTCAATACCGAGCGCTCGGAACATTCTTTGTTGCACATCTGCACGATGAATACGGATAGAACCACCGCCAATTTCATGGCCATTCATCACTAAATCGTAAGCTCTGGCACGAACCTGACCGGGATCACTTTCTAAGCTCTCGAGGTCTTCTTCTTTGGGCGAGGTGAACGGGTGGTGCATGGCGTAGTATCTACCATCTTCATCATCGTACTCAAGCAATGGAAAGTCGGTTACCCATAGCAGGTCCGTTTTACTCTCGTCGATGAGTTCGTATTCTTTGGCAACCATCAGGCGTAAATCACCAAGTTGCTGAAAAACTTTTGGCTTTTGGCCGGCAAGAATCAGAATCAAATCGCCTTCGTTTGCGTGTGAGGAATCAACCATGTCTTTGGTTGTTTCTTCGCTGACAAACTTACTAACACTAGAATAGATCTCTTCGCTGTTATTTTTGATGTAAATCAGTCCGCCTGCACCGATTTCTTCCTGAACACGTTTCGTTAGGCGATCCATAATACCACGGCCAAGTGTTCCGAGACCGGGTACCACAAAACCTACAACAGCGCCACCATCAGAAACGGTTTTGGAGAATACTCTGAATTCAGATTTAGCAACAATTTTTGAAAAATCGACGAATTTCAGATCAAATCGCGTGTCAGGCTTATCAGAACCATAGGTTTCCATAGCATCCTGATAACTCATTCGTGGGAAGGGGGGGGTAACTTTTTTACCAATGGTTACTTCCAATACTTTGGAAATCATTGCTTCGGTGTGGTTGTAGATGTCTTCCTCATCCACAAAACTCATCTCAACGTCTATTTGAGTAAACTCAGGTTGGCGGTCTGCGCGTAAATCTTCATCACGAAAGCATTTCACGATTTGGAAGTATCTATCCATTCCTGAAACCATAAGCAATTGCTTGTAGGTTTGAGGACTCTGTGGAAGTGCGAAAAACTTACCGGGATTTACACGGCTAGGCACAAGATAATCACGAGCACCTTCCGGAGTACTTTTCATCAGTACGGGAGTTTCTACTTCGGCAAAATCATTTTCGTAGTAATAATCACGAACGGCCTGATAGGTTTTCGAACGTAACATTAATTTTTGCTGAAGTTCCGGTCTGCGAAGGTCCAGATATCGGTACTTTAACCGTACTTCTTCGTTTGTTTTGATGTCATCTTTGATTTCGAAAGGAGGCGTATCTGCTTTGGAAAGTATGTTAAGCTGATCAACCCGAACTTCAATTTCACCTGTTGTCATTTTCGGGTTTATGTTAATCTCATCTCTCTCTTTTACCACTCCGGATACGCTAATTACAAATTCTGAACGTAATTGGTCGGCAATTTTGTGAGCTTCAGCATCATCCTGAGGAGAAAAAACTACTTGTGTGAGTCCATATCGGTCACGTAAATCAATAAAAATAACACCTCCAAGATCGCGACGAGTATCCACCCATCCGTTTAATGTTACTCGTTCTCCGGTATCTGATTTTGTTAATTGTCCGCAAGTGTGCGTTCTTTTAAATGACATGGAAGTTGAAATATGAGTTAGATTTATTTAGAATTTGGCAAAGCCTTAAAAATAATGATTTATGTAGTTAATAACCGATAATTCACTTAGAAATAAATGTAAATTCATCAAAGACTAAAAATTGCTTTGGACTTGAATGTAAAAGGTTGTTATTTGGGGCTTAGTTGCCAAGCTTGAAATCGTGAGCTGTAGTTTACACATCAGGATAAATTTTACATGTCTAGTGCGGAAATCAGTATCATAATTGCCGACGATCACAATGTGGTTAGATACGGATTATGCCATATTCTCGAAAATGTGGCTGGTTTTACTGTAGTTGGTGATACTGGTAGTGGACATCAGGCTGTGAAGATGTATGCTGAGCTAAAACCCGATATCGTCATATTGGATATTACAATGCCAGACCAAAGCGGCTTGGTTTCCGCCGAAGAAATTCTGGGATTAGATTCAGATGCAAAAATAATTTTTTTGAGCACACATATTTCTGAGGAATATGTTAGTCAGGCTTTGCAGATAGGGGTTTTAGGTTACATCCTCAAAACAAGCAGGGCAGACCAACTTGTACATGCTGTAAGATGTGTTGCGCGCTCAGAAAAATGCTATGATTCTAGTATATCTGAGATTCTACTTGGTGATAACCGGGAAAAAGTTGAGAAAATCATCCTGACAAAAAGAGAGGAAGAGGTTTTGAGGATGATTTTGGATGGTCATACCAGTGCCGAAATAGCAGAGAAGTTATATATATCACCAAGAACGGTGGGCTCTCATAGAAATAATTTGATTCAGAAATTCAACGCAAATAATACAGCTACCCTGGTAAAATCTGCCTGTGAAACTCGCTATGAGGTTCAACACTAAAGTTTGTATCCGTAAAAATACGGATAGCCAAATAGGTATTTTCTTTATTGTGCCTGCTTGTATCTGCGCTTACATTGGTATGATACAAATGGGGTAATAGCCGTCTGTAGATGATAAAACAGCAACCTGTTTCTGGCCGAGCAGGTTGCTTTTTTTATGGTGAAAATTCGGGCTTTTCAGGGCTTTAAAATCTTGTTTTTAAAGAGAAGTAGATATTTGAAGCAATTTTACACGGCGCAAAAAGAGTTTGTAGTTATAAGCACTTTAATTTGCGTAAATAAAAAAACCGCAAGTAAAATAAGCTATTTACTTACGGCTTGAATTTTGTAGCGTGGGGCGGACTTGAACCGCCGACCTCCGGGTTATGAATCCGACGCTCTAACCGGCTGAGCTACCACGCCATAGTCCAAAAAAAATCGCGATTCGGGAAAAGATAAATCGCGACAGAATTGTAAGATAAGAGTATATTCAAAAAAAGTAAACAGGTGAATTAATCCTGTTCGCAGATGGCTTTAAGTTTGGCTAGCGATTTTGTAACACGTGGTCTGAAAATCATAGTGAAGAAAGGTTTAATAAAAACCACTTCTGCAATACTTCGCCAGAATGTAGAGCCATAGGTGTAATAAACGTGAGCCATTACATCAACCTGAAAAGCAGGCTCCGTTTTTGCTTTCTCTTCAAGAATTTCTTTTGTTTCCTGATCCTCGCATAAATCCATCATTGTGGTAATGCTGTTATCGTCGAACATATAAGTGATTCTGTTGAATCTGTTTTTATCAAGTACATCAGCAAAGCTGTATTGCCTTCTGACCTTGGAGTTTGTGAAAGCATCGATAACTTCCATGTCATTTACTCCAAATACGCCGAGTTGCTTCGTCTTCTGCTTAAGTCGCAATCCGTTTTGAATACTAACGTCTTCAGCAACACTAGTAAATTTTACCGGGCTCCATTTTTCAATCTCGCCAACAGTACTGACCTTCTCCCACACTTTGCTGTAGGGGACATTGATTTTGGTAAATACTTTAAATTCAGGCATAGTACGTTTGAAATGTTTTCGTCATCCATTAGTATTGGAATAATACATAATTAAGTAATTAAATCAGAATGCAATATCTCACAAATAGATGCAAACAGAATCTCTTTTTCTTTCGGGTTTACTAATTATGCTCAAACTGCCTAACTTCAAAGTCTGATAAACATCCTTAAAAATTAATTATGGCCAAAAATATTACCTCCAGAGATAAAGACTACGCACAATGGTATCTGGATATCGTTAAAGAAGCAAAACTCGCAGAACATTCACCAGTAAGAGGCTGTATGGTGATCCGACCGAATGGCTTTGCACTTTGGGAAAACATGAAATCAGTACTCGATGGTATGTTTAAAGATACCGGGCATGAAAATGCCTACTTCCCGCTATTTATCCCAAAATCATTCTTATCCAAAGAAGCTCAGCACGTGGAGGGTTTTGCTAAAGAGTGCGCCGTAATTACTCATAGCAGACTTGCCAGCACGGAAGATGGTGTAGAAGTGGACCCCACTTCAAAATTAGAAGAAGAATTAATAGTACGTCCAACTTCTGAAACCATTATTTGGGATACGTACAAAAACTGGATTCAATCATATCGAGATTTACCAATCCTTATAAATCAATGGGCAAATGTTGTTAGGTGGGAAATGAGAACCCGCCTGTTTTTGCGTACCATGGAATTTTTATGGCAGGAGGGGCATACCGCCCACGCCACCAAGCAGGAAGCTGTTGATGAAACCATCCAAATGCTGAATGTATATCGTGATTTCGTAGAAAATTATATGGCTGTTCCTGTCATTACCGGTGTTAAAACAGAGTCAGAACGTTTTGCAGGTGCCGAAGATACCTATTGTATTGAAGCATTAATGCAGGATGGTAAAGCGCTACAGGCTGGAACTTCGCACTTTTTGGGTCAGAATTTTGCAAAAGCCTTTGATGTGACTTTTCAGGATAAAGACAGTACGGTAAAGCATGTTTGGGCAACAAGTTGGGGCGTCTCAACTCGTTTGATTGGCGGTTTGATTATGACACATTCAGATGATGATGGACTGGTTTTACCACCAAAATTGGCGCCCGTTCAGGTTGTTATTGTACCCATCTGGAAAAATGATGAGCAAAAAGCTGCTGTTACCGAATATGGTGACAAACTGCTGCAAGAACTCAAGTCTGCCGGAATTCGAGTGCGTTTTGATGATAGAGATAATTACAAACCCGGATGGAAATTCAATCAATACGAGGTGGAGGGTGTGCCGGTTCGGATAACCATTGGACCACGTGATGTTGAAAACAATAAGGCAGAAGTTGCCAGAAGAGACACCAAAACAAAAGAACTCAGCGAGAGAACTGAGATTCTGGCGAAAGTCACGAACTTGCTGGAAGAAATTCAATCGAACTTGTTTGAAACAGCAAAATCTCGTCGTGAGGCTATGACTCATACCGTAGACACCTATGAGGAATTCAAGCAGGTGTTGGAAGAAAAAGGTGGGTTTATTTACGCCCATTGGGATGGCACCCCCGAAACCGAAGAAAAAGTAAAAACCGAGACAAAGGCGACCATCAGATGTATTCCACTCGAAGGCGATAAGACACCCGGGACATGTATGGTAACCGGCAATCCGTCTGCGCAACGGGTTATCTTTGCGAAAGCATACTAGTTTCCTAGCGGTAAACGGGATGTCTCTCACTGAATTTTAATTTTGAGGATTATGCAGTCTGTTTACAAACAAAAACTTGCCACTGTTCAGGAATCCAGAGACATAGATTCCAAAACCATCAATGAGTATGGTATCAGTGGTGATATGTTAATGGAAACCGCAGGTTTTCAGGCGGCTGATATTATAGTCCGCATTTCCGAAAAATGGCAGCAACCCAAAATTTTAATCCTTTGTGGCAAAGGAAATAATGCCGGAGATGGTTTAGTTATCGCCAGATATCTTAGCCTGAAAGGCTATCATATAAGTGTTGCTATGCTCTTGGGTGTCGACTCGTTGAGTGAAGATTGCCGGAAAAATTATAATCGTCTCAAAAACATCCGGAATGACAGTAATACACTCTGTATCATAGAGAATCCTGATGAAGTTGCCCTTGATAAGGCTGATATCATTATTGATGCGTTGTTTGGTACAGGCTTGCAGGACGCTGTAAGAGAGCCTGCAAAATCATGGATTCAGAAAATCAATAGAACAAAGGCCTTTACTATTTCTTTAGACATTCCAAGTGGACTAGATGGAGATTCAGGTAAAGTGTTGGGTGTGGCTGTTAAAGCTGATTATACCATTCAATTTGGAACCCGTAAGCTGGGCTTACATTTTGGAGACGGGTCGGGTTATTCAGGCAATTTGGAGTTTTGTCCTTTATCGTTCCCATCAAGCGAAGCAGAGTCAATTACAAGAGAAGCTTTAGATACGTTTTCTCATCCGCATTATTTGGATTTCAAGAAGGGCGAGCACAAATATAAAAACGGAGTAGTCCATATAATCTCAGGAAGTGCCGGAATGACGGGGGCTTGTGTGCTTGCCGCTAAATCAGCCTGGTACACCGGTCTTGGTTCCGTTATAGTACATACCCCGGCTGGATTATTATCTGTTTATGATAAGTACCTACTACAACAAGTGAAAAAAGCGTACGGCTCCACTGAAAGCAGACATCTTACCCTTTCTATGGCGAAAGATATATTGGAGAATATCCAACAAAAGGAAGGTGTATTGCTTATTGGACCTGGCTTAGGCAGAGAAAAAGAGACAGTAGAAGCTATTCAGATTATTTGTGAAAACTACGATGGCAATTTGGTTATTGATGCCGACGCTTTGTATGCCGTAGATTATCAGAAAATTAAAGGCCAGGTTATCATAACGCCTCATACAGGAGAATTAAAGTTCCTGGACGCACCAAACTTTGAGTCTGAATATCAGCGCTTATTATGGGTGGAAAATGCAGCAGTAACACATAGTATGACCATATTAAGCAAGGGGACTCCCACAATTGCGGCCTTTCCGAATTCTCGTTCTTTCGTAACTACATACGATAGCAGAGTTTTTACTCGTTCCGGATTTGGCGATGTATTGGCAGGGAAGTTAGCCGGCTTTTGGTCAATTTCTGAAGACAAATACATTGCTATCCAAACGGCGTTGAGTGACATGGCTCAACGATATACACGCTTTAGTCAAACCGATAATACTCATCTACCAGATCCTGCAGATTACGTATGAAGTGGATACAACAATACCCGGTTTTAGTAAAATCAATTCCGCTTGTTTTGGCGTCCTGGACCTTGTTAACATTGTATTTAACATTGATGCCGGCCGACAGTTTACCCGATGCCAAGGCCTTTTCCTATGATAAAATTGGCCACTTTGGCATGTTTGGTGGTTGGACCGGGCTGTTGGGAATGTATTTCTTGTATTACCGCAAAAATCTCGAAGTAAATCTCGTTTTAATAACTATTCTGGGAATTTTATTCGGAGCAACTATGGAGTTTTTGCAGTTGGTACTTCCTATCAATCGGGTTTTTAGTTGGTATGATATCTTAGCTAATACGATTGGAGCAATTACTGCGTTTTATGTACTCAGTTATATGCGGGCAAGTATAAAAATAACATAGTGCTATAACGAAACTGGACTCCTTGTTTGGTTTAATTATTGCATTGAGTAAAAAAAATTACGTTATTGGAAGCTTGACTCTTTACTAAAAATCTATCGGTACAATATGCCTATTCTTGAAAGAAAAAAACCTCAAGCGGATTTACGCAGGAGTTATGTAGTTAATCTCCAAATTGGGATTATCGCTACACTTTCACTTCTTATTGTTTTGTTCCGGATAAACTTTAATCCGGAAGTTGAACTGAACTTTGAGGAGAGAGAGCAAGATATCATCGATATGGAAGATATTGTTCAGACTGAACAAATAGAGACACCTCCACCGCCACCTCGACCACCATCTCCGGTTGAAGTACCTAATGATGAAATTATTGATGATGATTTCTTTGATTTGGATACCGACCTTGATTTGGATGGGCCGATGGACCTTCCACCACCACCTCCTCCGCCAGATGATGATGACGAGCCGGAGATTTTCATGGTAGTAGAAGACAATCCTGAGCCACAAGGTGGATTAGAGCAAATCTATAGAAATTTAAGATATCCCGAAATTGCTCGTAGAGCAGGTATCGAAGGAGTTGTAGTTGTACAGTTCGTTGTAGATGCTCAAGGGAATGTTCAGAATCCAAGAATTCTGAGAGGCATTGGCGGCGGTTGCGATGAGGCAGCAATTGAAGCAATTCAAGCCACAACATGGAACCCCGGCCGTCAAAGAGGCCGACCGGTTGCCGTACAATTCCAGGTACCGATACGATTCCAGTTGCAAAACTAAACGAAAAAAGGCGCTTAAAGCGCCTTTTTTTATGCAATATAGTTTTCAAGAAATGGCTTAAAGCTTGTGGGTAGTCATCCCCGACTGCAAAACATAGATTTAACTAAGATTCCCCTTTAGCCAATTCTTCGAAAAACGTTGGAGTATGATTTTGAGATTTTCATAACCAACTAACTTCTGAGCATCCTGCAAAGGAAGCCATGCCACTTCCGTAATTCCCTCTTCTTTTTGGGGTGTAAATGAGGAATCATCTGATTTCATCGCAAACCAATGCGTCGTTTTTTCAATGTGAGTACCATCTTCTTCATATTCATGCTCAGTGGTACCCAATGAAGCACCTAGGGTTACTGAAGAAATGCCAACTTCCTCCATTACTTCACGTTTGGCACATTCTTCAATGCTCTCGCCATTATCGATTTTACCTTTGGGTAAATCCCAGATATCCCATCTTTTGATGAGAAGAACCCATGCTTCGTCTTCTGCTATGTGATAAACGATTCCACCGCCTGCTGTCAGATGAGTTTTTTTCATGAACCTGATTCCTTCACGTAGCTCAGTCGTAATTCATTGAGCACGTTATCCAGGAAAGATTTCATCTCATCACTCAAAGCTTCTGCAGTATACCTGCGTAGCATATCTAGAGTATCTATCGCATATTTTGCAGCTTTGATGTCTTTCTCTGTTTTTCCGGTAGCCGGATTTGGTTCCTTACCCATGCCCATAAGAGCAATTTGCTGATTTTGCTGAACCAACATCATGAAAAGTAATTGATCCTGTTGTTCCTGAGATAATTTAGTATGATCCATACCTGAACTGAATTTTTGAGTTAGTATTTATACTCTAAATTTAATGTTATTTCTGCAATCATTGCAGTTTTGGTTTTCGTAATTTATAAGCTTTGCAACTAACCCGAATCGAAATTTAGTTCATGATTACAATCCACCCTTTTAAAGCATGGCGGCCACCGTCTGAATTAGTCGACAAAACCGCATGTATGCCTTATGATGTTATTGATTCACAAGAAGCCAGAGAGCTCGTTTCTGATACTCAAAATGCCTTTTTACATGTGATTCGTCCGGAAGTTGATGTGTCTGAAGATGTAAGTATTTATGCGGATGAAGTGTACGAAATGGGAAAAAGAAATCTGCAGAAATTAATCAAAGAAGGTCATCTACTACAGGATGAGACTCCAGGTCATTATGTGTACCAAATGGAGGAAAAGGGTAAGACATTCACCGGTTTGTTTACCTGTGTTTCCGTTTTGGATTACGATGAAAACCGAATTTTGAAGCATGAACTAACCCGTCCGGACAAAGAAAATGATCGCACTCGGCATATTTTGACTATGCGTGCCCATGCCGAACCTGTTATGCTTACCTGTAAGGACGATGGAAGTTTGGTTTCCACGCTTTCAGAAGAAACAAGTTCAGAACCTGCGATGGAATACGAATCACCGGATGGTGTAATTCATCGTGTTTGGATTGTCTCAAATACCGAACAATTGGAAAGTATTTTTTCCAAAAAAGATTTTCTATATGTGGCGGATGGTCACCATCGCTGTAAAAGTGCCTCGAGAGCAGGCGAGGAACTGCGGGGAGATAACGAGTATGGCGATGATGAGTTCGAATTTTTCCCGGCTGTAATCTTCCCAATGCAGGAGATGAATATCTTACCATACAACCGGATTGTTTATTCTATTCCTGAAAACTTTCTCGATAGCCTCAAAGTAAAATTGAAAATCGAGCCAACTGATAATCCACAGCCAGGGCAAAAAGGTCAAATTTGTCTCTACACGTCAGGTGGTTGGTTTACCCTGAATTTGCCGGAAACGCAACGGGATTTGGTTTCAGCAAGTTTAGACGTTGCGCGTTTACAGGAATACATTCTTGAGCCTTTATTGAATATCACCGATCCCAGAACGGATAAGAATATTCATTTTGTTGGTGGTATTCGTGGCACTAAAGAATTAGAGAGATTGGTGGATTCCGGAAAAGCAGCATTGGGAATCAGCATGTATGCCACAAGTATTGAAGAATTGGTAGCTGTTTCGGATGCCGGAGAGCTCATGCCTCCAAAATCTACATGGTTTGAGCCAAAACTTAGTTCTGGTTTACTCGTTCACACATTTTAATTATTTCAAAAACTACCCAAAATATGTTCAGATCTCACAATTTTAGCGCCGGACCAGCCATTTTACCGGCTGAAGTATTAGAAAAAGCAAAATCAGAATTACTTGATTACAAAAACACAGGTTCATCCATCATGGAATTGAGCCATCGTGGTCCTGAGTATATCGAGGTTGATGCTCTTGCCAGAGAACGACTCACAAAACTGTTAGGCCTTGGCGATGAGTTTGAAATCCTGTTTCTGCAAGGCGGTGCCAGTACTCAATTTTTAATGGTTCCCTACAATTTTCTTTATGATGGCGCCGAAGCAGCCTATCTGAATACAGGTACCTGGTCTAAAAAAGCTATTAAAGAAGCTAAGCTCTTTGGAAATATTGAAGTGCCCTTTAGTTCTGAAGATTCAAACTTCTCCAGAGTTCCTGCTGCGGGTGATTACGAGATTAAAGGAAATCCGGCGTATCTGCATTTTACTTCAAACAACACCATTTTTGGAACGCAGTTTCCTGTAGAACCTGAAAGTGGAGGAATTCCTCTTGTTTGTGATGCTTCATCAGACTTCTTATCTCGTCCTTTAGACATGAAACGATACGGCATACTTTATGCCGGTGCTCAGAAAAATGCAGGTCCCGCAGGATTGACTGTGGTGATAGTCCGCAAAGATATGCTGGAAAAGGCAAAATCAGATGCTATCCCAAGCATGATGAGCTATAAAACACAAGCGGGAACCATGTTTAACACGCCACCAACTTTCGCAGTCTATCTGTTTGGATTGGTGTTGGAGTGGCTGGAAAGCAACGGTGGATTACAAGCCATGGCTAAGCAGAACGAAGAAAAAGCTGCAAAACTATACACTGAAATCGATTCCGATGATTTTTACCGTGGTACCGCAGAACAGGCATCTCGTTCTTTAATGAACGTTACATTTCGTTTGCCGGATGAAAACCTTGAAAAAGAATTCGTGGCAAAAGCCGCAGACTTACATCTGAATGGATTGAAAGGCCATAGAAGCGTTGGCGGAATTCGCGCCAGCATCTACAACGCCTGTCTGCCCGAAAGCGTAGATACTCTCATCGATTTTATGAGAGAATTCAGAAGAATGAAGGGCTGAGCCTAGCGTGGCTTTGGAATGTTTTCATTCCAAAAGTTCTGATTACTACTAAACTTTCGCAAACTTTAGCCTGTTACATTGAGGGCTTTTTAGTAGGACGTCGTCCTCGACGTCCGGCTATCATAAAGCAGTCGTCTGCGACTGCGAGTCGCATAAAAGATTCTCCCTTACTCATAGATTACCCGGATAGGAGTGAGGATAGTTTTTGCTTATTGGAAATCTTTTCAATGGCTTACGGGTAGGTTGTGTGTCAAGAAATCAACCCCAAAGCCTTCAAAAAAGTCTGCAAACTTTCAGGCACAAAAACCAAGGTGAAAATCAATCCATAAACAGCACCTGCAAAATGCGCGTCGTGATTAATATTGCCTCGGTTTTTCCTGGACTCTGAGTAACTGTATATCACAAAAAGAACCCCTACAATAATGGCCGGTATCCCAATAGGTATAAACATGATGTATAGATTACTAAGGGGGAAAAATAGAATATAGGCAAACAGCACAGCGCCAACCGCTCCGGATGCTCCAAGGCTGGCATATTGGGGATTATTTCTATGCTTAAATAGCGTTGGGAGATTTGCAATCACAATGGCAGTCAGATACAAAATTACAAATAAGGGCGTGCCTATAACCTGCTCCAAAACCGGTCCGAAGAACAAAAAAGTAATCATGTTAAAAAGCAGGTGCATGAAATCTCCATGCAAAAAACCGGAACTGACCAACTGATACCATCTTTGTTCCCTAAATGTGCGATAGGGTACAAGCATAGCCTGTTGCTGCAAAGATGGCTTATTCCATGCCAATAAAGTTACAAGCACGGTAATAATAAGGATAGATGTTGAAGCCATATTTTGAAGTCAAATGATTGATTGTAGGAAAGACTCAGCGTTTGTTTCCTTAAGAAGCTATCAATTAAAAAGCTGAATAATCCAATAAATCAGAAAGCAAGACTACTCCGAAACCGGCAAATTATATCTCTCAATAATCTCTTCGGTAAGCGTTCTGTAATCTATGGCTCCGTTTGAGTTAGGGCGATATTCCGACACTGGAATTCCCTTCATGCCGGATTCTGCTAAGGCTACGTTAGTTCTGATTTTGGTATCAAAAACCTTGTCCGGAAACATACTGGCCATTTTTTCGGCGGTTTGTTGATGAATGCGTTTGCGCATATCGTAACGTGTAATAACCACACCACTGAATTGGAGTGATGGATTTAATTCTCGTTGAATCAGTTGAACTACTTTGAGATACAATTGACGCACGCCTCGCATTGCCAAAAATTCGGCCTCTGTGGGAATAATCAATTCATCACTAGCAACTAAGGCGTTAACGCTCAAAATCCCGAGAAATGGACAGCAATCAAATACCACCACATCGTATTGATTCACCTTACTCAAGGCTTTTTGCATAAAATAGGAGCGTTCTTCGCCGCTAAGGTCTAAATCTGCGGTAGTGAGTTCCAAATCTGCGGCCAGTAAGTGGACTCCCGTGCTGGTTTTTCGGATGGCTTCGTGAACAGGAGTGCCTTTTATCACATCATGTACACTTTTTCTACCAGCGGAAGTACTTTCGTTGAAACTACAGGTCAAATACCCTTGAGGATCCAAATCAATGGCCAAAACTCTCAGACCTTTTCTTGCTAATTCTGTGGATACATTGAAAACGGTAGTGGTTTTACCAGTTCCACCTTTTAAAGATAAAAAACAAATACGCTTCATAAGTAAGGAAAGTACGTTAGTCGTGTTTGAGTACAATTTAAGATAAAGAATGGAACAAACTTTCCGCCCATTTTTTTAAATTTGGAAGAACTTAAACAAATAACACTATTTCATGCGCTTTTTTTTACTCCTTATTCTGGTTGTAGGCTTTTTTGCCACCTCCTGCGTAAAACCTCCGACTCAGCAGGGTAGGGCTTTTCAGGTGGGAGAGGCAAGCTGGTATGGGCCGGGTTTTCACGGCAGAACTACGGCTAATGGGGAAACCTATGATCAAAATGCTTTGACCGCTGCTCATCGTACATTACCATTTAATACCAGGGTTCGGGTAGTAAACATGCGAAATGGAAAATCTGTAGATGTTCGTATAAACGACCGTGGTCCGTACGTGGGCGACCGTATCATTGATTTGTCAAGAAAAGCCGCTCAGGAAATTGACATGATAGAAACCGGTGTAGCCAGAGTACGCTTGATATTGCTGGATAGTGATGAGCCTATCCGAACGGCTGGACGTGGAAATGTGACTCGGGAAACCTATACGGTGCAATTAGCTTCTTTTGATAATCGTCGGGATGCGATACGGTATTCTAGAGAAATCAGAGGTAGCACAGTTGAGAGAGCGACGGTAAATGGAAATACCGTTTACCGGGTAAGTTACGGAGAATACAATACCAGACAGCGAGCTGAGCGCGCTCGGCAGCGATTACAAAGGCAAGGATATACCGGCTTCGTTCGCCAAACTCAGAATACCAGCCGGAACTAATTTATCGTCAATCGAATTATTGCAGTACATTTAATGGAATGCTATATTGATATAGGATTTTTATCCCAAACCTTCGGTGACGCTTTTTTTTAGGGGTTAGGCTAACCGAAGGCCAAAGCAGGTCGGGTTTCCCGGCCTGCTTTCTTTTTTTGTTAGATGAAGGTCGAACGTTTGTTGAGCGTATTTTTGTTAGCCCGCATATTATTATTGACCTCTAAGGAATCTCTATGAAGAAAAAAATTATCGTAATTGGCAGTGGATTTGGCGGATTAGGCGCCGCAATCAGATTACAGGCAAAAGGCCATGATGTAGAAATATTTGAAAAAAGAGACAAGCCCGGTGGAAGAGCATACGTGTATGAGATGGATGGATTCAAATTTGATGGTGGTCCTACCGTAATTACGGCACCATTCATGTTTGATGATCTTTTTGAAGCCGCTGGAAAAAAAGTAAAAGATTACTTTGAACTTGTACCCCTCAGTCCTTTTTACAGAATCTTCGATCACAAAAAGAGAATTTTCGATTACAACGATGACGAAGATTTCACCCTCAAAGAAATAGAAAGAATTAATCCTGACGACAAGCAAGGTTATCTCGACTTTTTAAAGACTACCAAGCCAATATTTGAGAAAGGCTTCGTAGAATTGGCAGATCAGCCGTTTTTGTCTTTTTGGGATATGATTAAGGTTGCTCCGGATCTCATTCGATTGCAGTCTCACAAGAGCGTTTACAAATACGTTTCCAAATTCATCAAAGACGATTTCTTACGTCAATGTTTCTCTTTTCACCCCTTGCTTGTTGGTGGAAACCCCTTTGATACAACCTCTATCTATGCGATGATACATTACCTGGAGCGCGAATGGGGCGTACATTACGCTATGGGCGGCACGGGCTCCATCGTAAAAGGAATGGTCAAATTATTCGAAGATATTGGTGGTAAAATTCATTTGGAGTCTGAAATTGATGAAATCACCGTAGCAAATCGCAAAGTTACCGGTGTAAAACTAAAAGACGGTACTATCCACATGGCCGATGCCGTAGTTTCCAACGCTGATGTTCCGTTTACCTACAAAAATCTGATTGATAAGCGCCATCGTAAGAAATATACCGATCGCAAAGTAGATCGTATGAATTACAGCATGTCTCTTTTTGTGATTTACTTTGGTACCAACAAGAGATACACAGACACAGATTTAAAGCATCATAACATCATCCTAAGCAAGCGATACAAAGAACTTCTGGATGATATTTTCGACAAGAAAATTTTAGCGGATGATTTTTCGCTGTATCTGCACATGCCAACCATTACCGATCCTTCATTAGCGCCGGATGGCTGTGAGTCTTTCTACGTATTGTCACCGGTTCCTCACCTTGCTGCTAAGGATATTGACTGGACAGTGAAAGCGAAAGAATACCGTGATCGCATTATGCAATTTCTTGAGGATAATTACCTTCCGGATTTACAAAAGCACATTATTGCTGAGCACTATATCGATCCATTGCACTTCCGAGATGAATTGAATAGCCACTTAGGTTCTGCTTTCTCTGTTGAGCCATTATTAACTCAAAGTGCCTGGTTCCGTCCACATAACAGATCAGAAGAATTTGATAACCTCTACTTTGTAGGTGCAGGTACCCACCCGGGAGCCGGATTGCCGGGAGTGTTATCGTCTTCCATTATTGCAGAAAACCTAATCGGTCCTGCGGCATAGTCAAATTATAAAATCCCCGTAGATTTTGATTTTGTATCAATCTGTGGGGATTTTTTATTTTGCTAATGAAACCACAGAGTGGTTTAATAGCATACTAGGGTAGCATTGTAACTTCAGCGAGATTTGGGATAAAAAATAAGTTCCCTTTATATCGTTTTGTGATTTATTTCGCACCGAAACCCAATAACTGATACCAAATCAATGTGTGGTGGTGCGTGATACTTTTCTTGCACATTTTAAACCCTGTGTGTTCGCTTCGCTCGACACAGGGCTAAAATATACAACCCCTTCAGGGTTGGGTAAGACCATATTATAAAGCATCAATGATAAAAAATCTCATCACCGCTGCACATCCAGTATTTATCCGGTGACCATTCCAGAATCTTGCCTTCTTTCATTTTAACCCATTGGAACTCAAAATAGGTGTTCGCCGGTAAATCAATTTCTAATTCCCAATTTGGATAAGCAAAGGCCTTCATTGGTCCAACGGCTTTCTCAGGATTCCACGCACCCAATTGTGGGATATTTCCAACGATAAAGATTTCTTCACCCCATTTTGTTTCTGCAACTACATCAATAATGGTGTTTTCGGATTTACGCTTAGGGCGCTCATCTGTAAGTTCTAACCAGAAAAAGCCATAAGGCTCAACTACGATATCGCCAAAGCTGAAATCCAGAACTTTGCCATCGAACATATTTTTGTAATACTGTCCTCGCCATTCAGGCGGGAGTTTATCCATAGATACATGCAATGATCGTTTACTAAAATTGGATATCAGGAGTAGGTTATGACCACCAAAACTACGCTCAAAAGCAAAGGCGGAATCTTCATCAATCAGTAAAAGGCGGTCTTTGGAGTGTCCGTGTAGTGCCAGGTTATTCCTTCTGGCATCGGCAAGTTTTTTGATTCCGTTGAACAGTTTGTATTCAACTGTGCCACGATATTTTCGTAATTCTGCTTTTTGCCAGTTAAATGGCCCTCGATGCACCCATCGGTTGTCGGCTTTTCTGTAAGGGTCACCCAAATAACTGAAATCATTCATCTGGCCGATTTCATCCCCTGAAAAAATTACGGGGATACCTTTCCAGGTAAACATGACATTTTTAAGCAACAGGATGCGTTTCACGGCATCTTCAATGGCTAATTCTTCGCCTTCTACCAAAGATTTTTGAAGGCCCGCTAAGGCAGCAGCACTACCACTAACCCTTGCTTCACCGCTCCAGTAATCCCGCTGAAAGGGATATCCTTCTGCATAACTCTTTTCTGTTTTCCCGGTATAGAAATCCGTACAAAACATTCGAGTTTCATGACCATTTTGCCCAACCATGCCTACTTTCTCATCGGATAATCCCCAGCCTATATCGTCATGGCAACGGATGTAATTTATCCAGGAGGAACTTTCCGGCGCTCTTGGTAAATGCTCTAATGTGGTGCGCAATAGTTGCGTGTTTTCGCAAGCAAGTGCATGCCACAAATGGCACATCAGAGTGGCATTATAGGCTACATCGCATTCTTTACCCTCATTTCCGTTTATGCCGAGGTATTTAACGATTTCCTCAGGAGCTACGATGGCTTCGGCTTTGAAAATCATAGATGGTGCGGCAATCTTTACCAACGCACGATAGGCCTGCACCAAGTAATGCGCCTCAGGTTCGTTCTGGCATCCGGAGCCTTTTCTTTTCCAGATATAGGGGACAGCATCAAGCCTCAGGCAATCAACGCCGATGTTTGCCAAAAACAACATTTCGTCGAGCATAGCTACAAAAACATCAGGATTTGCGTAATTCAAATCCCATTGAAATTCATAAAAGGTAGTCCAAACCCAGCGCTCCATATTTGGATAGTAGGTGAAATTTCCCGGGGCAAAGTCTGGAAAAACCTCAGGGAGCATTTCTTCATATTCATCAGGTTCTGTTCTGTCGGGGAACATGTGATAAAAATTCTGATATCTGATTTCGCCCCGAGCAGCTTTCTTTGCCCATGAATGTTCTCTGGCTGTATGATTCATAACAAAATCCAGCACCAGGTTGATTCCGGCCTCGTGAAATTCATTGGCAAGAGCTCGTAACTCTTTCATGGTTCCGATACGTGTGTCTACTTTTCGGTAATCCTCAACGGCATACCCGCCATCATTCAAACCATCACGAGGTTTAAGTAATGGCATCAGATGGATGTAATTAATTCCTAATTCCCGAAAGTAGGGTAGTTGTTCGCGAAGGCCGGCTAAATCATCCGAAAATAGATCTACAT
>SKIC01000236.1 GCA_007116685.1 Balneolales bacterium | reverse complement strand
CCGTTCTTGCTCCTTCGCCAGAGCATGAATACTCTGGCTATACATCCATGTCTCCTGCGGAGACGGGGTTTGTAAATTTCAATCCGTTCCTCATAAATGCATTGATAAATGCATGGTTTCGCCACGGCGAACAGGTCACAACCCAAACATTCATGTTTGGGTTGATAAGGATGCCGTTCTTGCTCCTTCGCCAGAGCATGAATACTCTGGCTACTAATCGAATCCACTTTTCTGCAATGATTTAAGACTGAATTCTGTTCACAAATTCCATAACTTCTGCCCTGAATTTTACCTTAGCTCATGGCTCTCAATAAACTTAGTTCAATTATTAGTTCTGCGCTTCAAACCGAAGCCATTCTTTCTTCTGCACAATCCGGAAAAGCTGTTCGTCTTGATCATTATGTAGGATCAACGTCTTCTTTTTTAATCCGGGAGATTTTGAAAACGCAGAAAAATCTACTGGTCGTTTTACCTGATTTTGAATCGGCTCAGTTTCTGAAATCGGATGTAGAAGCTTTGGGATTATCCACGCCGCTGCTCTTTCCTCCAACCGGTCAAAAGCCTTATGATACTGATCGAGTGATGGATTCCGCAACCATGGTACAGCGCTCTGAGGTTTTGGAAAGCATCAATGGAAAGAAAACCAAAGTGGTATTCACTTCTCCCGATGCTTTATTTGACAAAATTGCCTCACCGGAATCTTTTGCAAAAGCATCCTTGAAGTTGGATAAGGGGCAGGAAATTGATCCTCAAAACCTTATTGAAATCTTAGTTGACCAAGGCTATCAGCATGTGAAATTTGTGGATGAACCAGGGGATTTGGCGCTCAGAGGTGGTATTTTGGATATTTTTCCTTATTCGGGCGAATATCCGGTGCGACTTGAGTTTTTTGGAGAAGAAATTGATTCCATACGGGAATTTGATATAAACACTCAGCGCTCAGTTTCTTTTCAGGATAGCGTTCGGTTGGTTCCAAATATTCAGGGATTAAATGGCGCCGAGAAACAGAGTTTACTCACCTATTTTGACGAAAATACTACGGTAATTCTGGTTAATGGTCCCTTAGTTCGCGACACCTTAAACGAATTATATCACCAAGCCGAACATCAGAAGAAACAAAAGGAAAATCTCGCGGAACCGGATAGTCTGTTTTTGAGTCCGGTTGAGTTTCAGTCGTTTGTAGACAGTCATGGTTTTATACAAATCGGTGGTATGGGCGATGTGCGCGGGCCTGATGAACATTTCACATTGGATGCAAGCCCACAGCCGGATTTCAATGGTTCGATAAAAATTCTGAAGAGCAACCTTCAGGACTTAAGCAAAATGGCGATTGAGACCTACATTTTATGCGATAGCCCCGGGCAGCGAGACCGTTTTGAAGAATTACTTGGTGAACCCAACGACAATTTACGCTATCACTTAAGTCTGGAAACCATACATCGTGGTTTTGTCTTAAAAGAAATTGGTATCGCCGTATATACGGATCACCAGATTTTCAATCGATACCACCGCCCAAAAACTAAGCAGCGTAAATTTCGTGGTGGTATCACATTTAAAGAACTTAAAGATCTCAAAATTGGTGATTTCGTAGTTCACGTTGATTATGGAATCGGGAAATTTGCCGGTTTCAAAAAAATCATGGTGCGTGGCAGTGAGCAAGAAGCGGTTGCTCTCAGATATCAGCAGGATTCCATTCTTTACGTTAATGTATCCAGTCTGCATAAAGTGCAGAAATACTCCGGAAAAGACGGCACGGAGCCCAAAATCACCAAATTAGGTTCCGGCGAATGGCAGCGTAAAAAAGCCAAAACGAAATCACGAGTTAAGGACATAGCACGTGATTTAATTAAACTTTACGCCGAACGTAAAGCAAAGTCTGCGTTCGCTTTCGCATTCGATAATGCCATGCAGATGGAGATGGAAGCCAATTTCATGTTCGAAGAAACGCCCGACCAAATGAAAGCTATTGAGGCGGTAAAATCGGACATGGAATCCTCCACGCCTATGGATCGCTTGGTTTGTGGTGATGTTGGATTTGGTAAAACGGAAGTTGCCGTTCGAGCCGCTTTCAAAGCCGTGATGGATGGGAAACAAGTTGCCGTGCTCGTTCCTACCACCATTCTGGCCGACCAGCACACCAAAACCTTTGAAGAGCGCATGGGGAAATTTGGGGTTGAAGTGCGTTGTTTAAACAGATTTCGATCCAAAGAAGAAATCAAAAATACCTTAAAACGAGCGAAAGAAGGTACGGTTGATGTCGTAATCGGTACGCACAGAATCACGTCAAAAGATGTGCAATTCAAAGATCTCGGTTTGTTGATTATTGACGAAGAACAGCGTTTTGGTGTAGCTACTAAAGAAAAAATCAAAGCGTTGCGTGCCACCGTTGATGTTTTAACTATGACGGCCACTCCTATCCCAAGAACCTTGCAGTTTTCACTGATGGGCGCCAGAGATCTCAGTATCATTAATACGCCTCCCCCAAACCGACAGCCTGTTACTACACAAATCCATAGTTTTGATACTCAGCTTTTGC
Source organism: Balneolales bacterium (assembly GCA_007116685.1). Taxonomy (GTDB): domain Bacteria; phylum Bacteroidota; class Rhodothermia; order Balneolales; family Natronogracilivirgulaceae; genus SKIC01. The sequence goes on along the minus strand of SKIC01000236.1, from coordinate 5,353 downwards.
GTGATGCTATCAGTCAGGAAATTAGCCGTGGTGGACAGGTTTTCTTTATCCATAACAGGGTAAAAAATATCGAGGAAGTGGGAGAAATGATTCGCCAATTGGTGCCTGAAGTACGGGTAAAATCGGCACACGGACAAATGCCCGGAACCACGCTCGAAAAAATCATCTACGATTTTTACCACAACAAATTTGATGTTCTTGTCTCCACAAATATCGTTGAAAATGGAATAGATATCGCCAATGCGAACACGATAATCATCAACAATGCGCATCAGTTTGGTCTTTCTGAACTGCATCAGTTGCGCGGCCGGGTTGGGCGCTCCAATCGTAAGGCCTATTGTTATTTGATTACGCCTCCAATGCAAGCGCTGACGATGGAATCCCGCCGAAGATTAATGGCGCTCGAAGAATTTTCTGATTTGGGATCCGGATTCAATATCGCCATGAGAGATTTGGATATTCGTGGCGCCGGAGACATCCTTGGAGCAGAACAAAGTGGATTTATAAGCGATATCGGATTTGAGCTCTACACCAAAATCCTGAATGATGCCGTAAAAGAACTCAAAGAAACCGAGTTCAAGGGCATGTTTGATGAACTTCCGATGGATATCGATCTGCCGGAAACCGTAGTTGAGGTTGATTTACCTGCCCTTCTGCCGGCCTGGTATGTAGAGGACAGCGTGGAGCGATTAAATCTTTATCGCAGATTGGCTTCGTCCAAAAAGATGGAGGAAATCAATGATTGGGAGAAAGAAATTGAGGACAGATTTGGCAAATTGCCGAATGAAGCCACATCCCTGATTTTGGCCTCCAAAATCAAATTACTTGCTTCTCGCCTGCTCATTCATAAAGTGATTATCCGTGCCGATAGAATGTGGTTGCAGAGTCCGCCCAGTAAAAGCGAATCTGAGGCTGCGAAAGAATTCTATCAAAATGGTGGCTTACAGAAAATGATGGCCATTATGGATGCTAAGGCGAAAGGTAAATATCAGCTTGTACAAAAAGACGACGCCATTCGCTTTGTAGTCCAGCACATTCCGGATGCCAAAAGTGCTTTGCAGTTTCTTGAAGAAATTTCAAAATGAATGCTTCCCTGATAAAAGAACTAAGCGAAGAATCGGCTCAGCGATTACTTGAAGAGCACGCACATCTTTCACCCGCTGAGTTTGCTTTGAAATTATCAGGAAAAACCGAGCATCCGATTGCTGAACTTTCGGCTCTACTCGATTGCTATCAGAGAGCTGCAAGCAAATTTCCAAGCCTGCATACATCCGGCTTGATGTACACCCGAAAAGCGATTGAACAATCGTCCGGCGAAGCGCTCATGAATTTCAAAAGTCAGCGTTACTCGGGGAAGTTAGCGCTGGACCTTACCGGTGGATTGGGAATGGACAGTATTGCGTTTCACAAAAGCTTCGAAACCGTACTCTATACCGAGCCGGACACCATTCCTTTCGAACTTGCGAAGCACAATCATCATGTTTTGGGGATATCGAATATCGATCATCATCAAAAACGAGCGGAAGAAATCTTACACAGCGAAATAGAAGATGTCGATTTAATTTATTTCGATCCCTCCCGCAGAGATGAAAACCAAAGATTTGTACGACTCTCGGATTGCGAGCCTGATGTGATTGCTTTGTGGCCCAAACTCACTTCTCTGGCTGGAAAAATAGCGGTAAAACTTTCGCCGATGTACGATTTGAAGCAGTTGGAAAGAGAATTACCCGGACTGAGTAAGATATTGGTGATTTCAGTGCGTGGAGAAGTAAAGGAAATCATTGCAGAGTGGGATCAGGACATTCCCAAAAAACCTGAAATTGCAGCCATTTTATTGAATGATGAAGGTGAGATAGTTTATAAAGCTGAATCACAAAAATCTCTGAGTGATTTTAGGCTAGATGATTGCAAAATAAATGCCGGCGATTTTCTTCTTGAACCCGATGCCGCAATCATCAAGGCTCAATTAAGTGATTATATATCAGACGATTTCAACGCTATAAAATTTACTCAGCGTGTTGATTACTTAATTTCAAAAAAGCAGCCTGAGTACTTTCCCGGAACAGTCTATCGCATTCGGGAAATCCTGCCTTTTAAGCCGAAAATTCTAAAAAAGTATCTGCGGCAGCATCATTTGGAAAAGGTACATATCCACAAGCGGGATTTTCCGAAAACAGTAGCCCAATTATTCAAAGATTTCAGATTACAGATGGGCGAGCAAGCACATCTCATTTTTACGACCAATGCGCAGGGTGAGTTAATCTGTATAATTGGTGATCGTGTTGGTTGATGACTATCTAGAAATAGGTTCTATCTATTCCGGTTTCCAAAAATGCTTTTCTATATCCACCGTATCTTTATCGGTAAAGGAAATCCCCTCCTGCTTTAGGCGTTCTTCCATCACATTCCCGCCGAAATAGGCTTTCCCGCTCAGCTGACCCAATCTGTTTACCACTCTGTGGCAAGGTAATTCCTGATCCTGACCGGATTCCAGTGTTTTATTTAAAGCCCAGCCCACTAATCGCGCCCCACTTCTGATTCCAAGATGCTCAGCAATAGCTCCGTAGGTAGTTACTTTGCCATATGGGATTTGGGCTACGATATCGTACACTCGTTGGTAGTAATCTTTTTTATCAGTCATCTAATCCTCAAAAAAAACTCTTAACATCATCATGATTGGTCAAAGTAGCGGCATAATGACCCAAAATCAGATATAAATCTCTTGATTTTTCATCCGGCATCGCGGCCAAATGTTTCTTAATGGTTCCCAAATCTCCCCTCGCTACCGGACCGGTTAAGGCATTTGACAGTTCTTTTTCGGAAATATTGGTGAGCGTCTGACGCATCAGCGGCATCATTAATTCTTTGAGTGAAGGATTTGAGATACCGGCCAAATCTTCCGCCGCCTTTACCAAAGCCACGTAATAATTGCAAACCATCACGGCTGCGGTATGAAATCGTACTTTTTCTTGATTGCCGATTTCGAAGGTTTTTGAACCCAGATTTGTGAATAGTTCTCTGCCAAGACTTATTGCTTTATCTGAACCATTTAGCGAAACCCATACGTCTTTGAACGTGGCCAGAGTATCTTTGGTGAAGGTCTGAAGTGGGTGTGTTGAGCCAATTTCGGTGCCGGCTTCCGCCAAATCCGAAAAAACATCCACTGCGGCATGAACTCCCGATGTGTGGAATACGGTTTTGCCGGCTAAATTCGGCACTTTTTGTATCTCTTTGGAATAATTCCCTAAGGTATCATCAGGCAGGCAGACAAATACTACATCTCCAACTTGAACATCACTAATTGTATGGGATATCGGAATTTGAGCACCAAGTCTTTCAAGTAAATCCTGAGCCTTATCAGTAGATTTATTGATTAAAGACATTAACCTGTAGCCCGCATCGTGCAAAGCAATTGCCAGAGACGACCCAACCGCTCCTGTACCAATTATGGTGATGGACGGTAACTCAGGCATAAATCAGTTTTTTTGAAAACCTGCAAATCCGGCAATCAGGCTTGTTCCCCGCATGTGCTCAAATTTTTCGGTGATGAAAGTGAGATCCAATTCCCAATCTTTAGCCACTAATGCGCCCGCAATAAAAACGCCAACACCGTCAATTTTTGATTTACCGCTGTTGGTGTAGTTCATCAATCTTGAAATGTCGCCACTGGCCAAAATACTTTTCATTTGCTCGAATTCATTCACGAAATCAGGCTGTAAATCGCAACAGAATATAACCAGGATATTTCTACCAAAAATGAGTTCGGATATTACAGACGATAATTCGCGTACGATGGAAGTGCTGTCATCAGCCAACTGAACAGAAACGGCGTTAAAATCTCTCTCCATGATAACTTTCAAAACACCCAGGTGGTCGTTGAAACACATATTTGGATGCACACCGGAATCATCGATAAAGAAATCGTCGTCTTCATCGCAAAATTCATCACGAAGTTTTTCATTGGCAGGTACGCTTCCGAAAGGAGTATAAAATTCAGCGAAAGAAGCCATCGGTATTTTTTTAGGAAGCTCAGCATGATAGGGCTCTATCACTACCACCGTATCAAAATGAAAACCCACCACTTCCCGGTACAAATTACATACCTGTTCCAGATTATTTTCTGTGATATGTGTTGGAGCAAAAATGATTTTTACACCATTACTGCGAGGGCTTGGAAGGGCTTCTATATGTGCTTTTATCTGTTCCTCAGAGAACGAAATTCCTGTGTTTTCCATAGTGATGCTGATTTCTAAAATACCTAATGTTTTGTGCGACTTTGCAAAGTTACGAAATGGATTCGATAAGATTGTGCTAATTTTTATTCGGATTTACAGCCAAAGCACAGGTACACCTCTGGCGTACCTGTGCGCCCGTGGCGTATGACCTACAAATGTGCAGGACGTCGTCCTCGACGTCCGGTAGTAAATAACAAATCGTCCGCGATTTGTACACTATCGCAGTCGGGGACGACTGCGTATTTAATTTCGGCCTAAGCCGCGGAACACAACATCTCAAACATTCATGTTTGGGTTGTTTGGACTGAGAGTCTTGCTTCTTCGCCTGAGCATGAATACTCAGGCTGATTATCCATCCACCAAGGCGGATTTATCCTATTTGGCTGTTTAAGAGTTCTACCACTAAGTAATTAAGAGTTTATTCTTCCGTAGATTATTTTTTGGACAACTGAGATTCTGATTCAAGAGTTGCTACCGCAATTTGAAACTCCCTGAAAGTCATATATCCTAGCTTAAAAAGCTTTCCCTCTGCTTCGGCTTTCCATTGCGATTCGGCTCTGAATAATCTGATTTTTCGCATGGGGTAGCGTAATCCTGTCCCCATACATTTTAACACAGCCTCTTTTGCTGTCCATATTTGTATGTTGGTCAATAAAGCTATATCGGATTCTAATTCTTCGGAGTTACGCATTCGTCGGCGAAGTGCTTCCATTACTTTTCTATCCGACTTTTCCAGATCAACACCAACAGATTTCGAACTATGACAGGCTACCAATAATAAAGCTCCGGTATGCGATATGGATATCTCGATTTTTTGGTCTCCGATTTTTGCAAACGGCTTCCCCGAGGCTTCTTTGTGCAGTACAGCATCGCTTCTACCCGAAAAATCCTGAATAATGGACGAGATTATTTTGGATTTCTCTGTCTCCCTCCCTGTGACTCCAGTCTCCTCAATTTCATGGAGGTAGAGTTTTTGTTCAGGGTCTGAATCGGGATATTTTAGCTCAAGGATTTTCAAAGATACTAAGCACGATTTTTTTTATTTTAAGAGGCTGTACAAATAAGCGATTTCACTATAGCAGCTATTATTAATATACAAACAGAATCGGATTCAAAAT
>SKIC01000216.1 GCA_007116685.1 Balneolales bacterium | reverse complement strand
CTTTTTGCATAACCCAACTTTAAAAGCAACTCTTCGAGTTTGTCTGCGTGTCCGTGAATGTCTCCAATAAGGTCTATCATATTCTTCTGGTCGTCTTTTTTATTATATCACATAACTCATGTATACACGCAACAAACATGCGCTTTACACGCCAATACAGTATGTAAAGCGAACATTTTATTGCGTTTTACTGTTCGGCTAATCAATAGTAGCGTGTAATTGTCTTACGCTTTATAACTCTTATTTCTGCTCTTCCGGTGATTTACGTTCAGAAGCTTCAGGCCAGTCTTTATAACTGAATTCTTCGTCTTCTTTTAAATCTCTTGTTTTGTATTTAGGATCAGTCACTACTGTGTATACCAAATAAATTAAGACTACGGGAGAGCCCATCAACATGCCTAGTAAAACCATGGGAGCAACGTTAAAGAAGTACATCACCCCGTAAATCAGGAAATAAACAGTTGCTACGATGGCAGCGATAACGGATTTTGAAGATAGATTCATGATATTAGAGATTTGTTCATCACCATTTGAAATAAGATACAATCACTTCATGAATTTATTACGTAGGTTTCTGTGGCAAATTTCAATCTTGCGCATCCCTCATTATTGAATGTAAACTTGCGCATGTAAGATGTTTATCCAAAGTGAGCATATATATATAATATTCTATATATTTGGTACGAATAAAAACAAAGCAATTTAATTCACATAAATAATCGTATGGAAGACATTAAAAATAAAACGTTTAAAGTAGTAATTGTGGGTAGTGGTCCTGCTGGATTAACGGCTGCATTGTATACCGCACGCGCTGATTTAGCTCCTTTGGTATTCGAAGGACCGGAGCCGGGCGGACAATTAACTACTACTACTGATGTAGAAAACTTCCCGGGATATCCTGAGGGCGTAATGGGTCCTAAAATGATGGAAGATTTCCGGGAGCAAGCCAAACGCTTTGGAGCAGATTGCCGCTGGGGAACCGTATCAAACATCGATTTTAATCAGCGGCCATATAAAATTACTGTTGATGAAGAAACCGAGCTTTTCGCAGAATCCCTGATTGTATCAACAGGTGCATCTGCCAAATGGCTTAATATTGAGAGTGAGCAACGCCTGAGAGGGCGAGGTGTTACGGCCTGTGCTACCTGTGATGGAGCATTTTTTAGAAATCAGCATGTCATCGTTATTGGTGGTGGAGACACTGCCATGGAAGAGGCTACATTTCTAACAAAATTCGCCAGTAAGGTTACCATCGTGCACAGAAGGGATGAGTTCCGCGCATCGAAAATTATGCAACAACGTGCCTTAGATCATCCGAAAGTAGAAGTAGCCTGGAATTCTGAAGTTGTAGAAGTTCTCGGTGAAGAGGTTGTGCAGGGAGTCAAACTAAAAGATACGCAGACCGGAGAAACCAGAGTTTTGGAAGATGTGACAGGCGTGTTTTTAGCCATCGGCCATAAGCCCAATACAGATTTGTTTAAAGGAGTATTGGATATGGATGAAAATGGCTACATACTCACCGAAGGAAAATCCACCTATACAAATAAAGAAGGTATTTTTGCGTGCGGTGATGCTCAGGACCATGTGTACAGGCAAGCAGTAACTGCAGCCGGCACGGGTTGTATGGCTGCTATTGATGCTGAACGCTGGTTAGCAGAACAGGATTAACTTGATAAGGCAAGGTGACCTCTCTGTTATTTATGATGGAAGAGGCTTCTTTGTTATCTTTTGTTTTTACCGTAAACGCAGAAATTAAATTCCTTCAATTATGTTACGTATTCTTTTTATTTCCGTATTGGCAATGAGTTTAGCGGCATGTGGTGGTGAGAGCCATGAGCATCATGCCAGTCCCTCTGATATGGACCCAACCACAACAGAAGTGACGCTATCCACTCCGGATGCATTCAAAGCCCAGCTAACTACTGCATTGCAATCCTATTTTGATCTCAGTACTTCGCTAATCGAAACCAATGCTGCTGATGCTCAAACTCACGCTGAAAACTTCGCTCTTGTATTTGAGTCTGTAGATGGTTCTGTATTATCTGGCCAGGCTGCTGAAGTATGGAATGAGCATGCAGAAGAAGTAAAGAAACGTGCTCACGCTATCCATGGAAAACTGGACGTTGAGGAACAGCGTTATGAATTCGAATACTTAAGTGCCGGTATGATTATGATCGTAAAGAATCTGGGCGTAGATCAAACTGTTTATGAGCAAACCTGCCCTATGGTACGTGGTGGTTCAGCTAATTGGTTAGCACCGCAGGAAGAAATTCTAAACCCATATCATGGCAGCAGAATGCTACGTTGTGGGGCTGTAGTTTCAATAATCAGCTAATAACTGTTAAAGCCCTTTTCATAATATTAAATCCCTTAAAATACAGATTTTAAGGGATTTATTTCTTAGGTAGACTCCGTTGTTATATTATAATGTTAACGAAACGGAGATCTTTATGAAGACGATTAAGTCAATCTCAACAACACTATTCGCAGTACTATTCCTATTCACAGCAAACCTCTTTGCTCAGGATGATGACACTTTATTCGATACCATTAATGAGCATTCAGAATTAATGGCCTTCACTAGCGTCATGACTGATGTTGGGATGGACTCTTTTCTACATCATGAAGGTCCATTTACAGTTCTTGCACCGGTAAACGACGCATTTGAAGAATTAGGCTCAGAAAAAATGACAGAAGTACTCTCTGATGTGGAAATGCAACGATTAGTCGCACAAAACCACGTATTTCAGGGGAATCATAGCGCAGAAGATATTGAGCATATTATTCCCGGTGAAGTAATTGATGTAATTACTACCAGCAATGGTACAGTCATAGTAATTGATGAAGTAATACTTGAGACCGAGTAATAACTCTCAAATTTATTTAATAGCGATGTGGTTAAATCTGCATTGCTATTTTTTTGAAATTATTCTAAGAGAGACTATTGCTATTGGGATAGGATTCTGCTTTTTTACATCCGTTAACAAAACATTTGAGTCCTGTTTATATGCCCCAATCCCTTTATAATTACACCATTGGAATAGAAGAAGAATATCAGATTATTGACCCTGAAACAGGTGAATTAAGTTCTGCAGTAGATATACTTTTGCAAGACGGTCTTGATAAGCTTGGTAATCAAATCACTACTGAGATGATGCAATGTCAGGTAGAGGTGGGAACCCGGGTTTGCAGCACTATTCAAGAGGCAAAAGAACAATTAATCACGATTCGCAGAACGGTTTATGAAATTGCGAAAAAGCATGGACTTACTTTGATTGCTGCGGGTACGCATCCATTTTCAAAATGGTCAGATCAGGATATAACTGCACGGGCCCGATATCGTGGTTTGGAGTTGGAAAACAAGGTTCTGGCACGTCAGCTTTTGATTTGTGGGATGCATATGCACATCGGGATTGATGATGACGATTTACGCATAGATTTGATGAATCAGTTGGGTTATTTTTGTCCGCATTTATTATGCCTGTCGGCTAGTTCCCCGTTTTGGGCCGGTTATGATACGGGATTACAATCCTACCGCTCAGTAATTTTTGAGTGTTTGCCAAGAACCGGGATTCCACCTGTGTTTCGCTCTTGGGGTGATTATCAGGAGTTTTTGGATATCGGAATGAAAACCAACTCCATTGATGAGCCAACCAAAATTAGGTGGGATTTACGCCCATCGCCAAAATTTCCAACATTGGAATATCGCATTTGTGATGTTTGTCCGCGAATTGAAGATACGATCGCAATATGTTCACTAAAAATTGCTTTGGTTGCAAAACTGATTAAAATGCGTCGTAATAATCAGAGTTGGCGCATCTATAGAAAAGAGCTGATTTCTGAGAATAAGTTTAGAGCCGTGCGTTACGGATTGAATGGGAAATTGCTCGACCTTGGTAAACAAAAAGAAATAGATGCCAAGAAATTGATTTTTGAGCTGCTCACTTTCGTTGATGATGTTGTGGATGATTTGAATATCCGTGAAGAAATCTCGCATATCCATACCATATTGTCAGAAGGAAACTCTGCTGATAGACAGCTCAAAGTATATCAGGAAACTGGCAGCACTCGTGCCGTAGTGGATTTGTTGATTAAAGAATCAATGGAGGGTGTTTACGATTAAGGTTTAATTTCTAACTTTAGCGAAACAAAAAAGGATTCACTGGCTACCAATGAATCCTTTTTTGTTATCCAAAGATTGTTTATTCCGTAGTTACACCACTGATTAAATTTCCGAAGAAAACAGCATTGGTAAATAACTTATTAGTGCCATACCAGAAACCACGGAAATTGGCATTGTCTGTCATCAAAATAACTCGACCACTTCCTAAAGAACTGACCTGTATACTTGGCACATCACCAATTATTTCCAAATTTCGGGCTGAGATATAGCCACTCGCCAAGGGATTAGAGGTGTAACGAAGAGGCGAAGCCCAAGGATTCTGAGGTGACTCGAGCATCAAAGTATTATTTCTAAAAACGGTAATTCTATCGTTTTCAAAGCCAAAACCGAGCGGATGTGTTCGGTCCAGATTGGCAAAGAAAATGGAGCCACCAATAACTTGCGCACCGCGAGTTCCGGAAGCTGAAATATAGGGGAGAGGCTGGTTTCCGAATTCGTTATCAGGTCTGCTTTTGAATTTTGCATTCGAAAATCCATTTCTGGCAGCCCATTGTGTTGCGCTTCTTTGGGTAATCAAAGTACCACCCGAGCGAACCCAATCCCGCAATCTGTTTACCGCATTTTCACTCAAATCATTATAGTTACCCTGAACCATAACAATGGTGTTGTAACGCGATAAATCCGCAAATTCAAAAACACGTTTTTCAACTATGCTTACGGGAATGTGATAACGCTGATCAAACAAATGCCAGATTTCACCGGCCTCATTCATGCTCACACCTTGTCCGCCTAAAATCATCACATTAGGATTTCGCAGTACAGCAAAATTTCTGCTGCCTAAATCTGGGCCTCTAGGTGTCAATCCCGTGGATAATCCAAAAACATCAATGCCATCTTCGTCAGCGATGGTTTGCAAAATACCAAAGATTTCATCTTTTGATGCCACATCTTGCGTGCCGCTGCTCACCATGATGGTGCCTTTGGAGAAATCTCTCAATCCCTCTCGAGTCTGCGCGCGAAAACTTCGCTCAGCAACCTGAACACGAACGTTGGCATCCATCAAACGATAAAGTGCACGGGGAGCGTAATACTCATACCACTCGAACAGAAAGGCATAATCATCGGCTTCAGCATAAACATTTCCGGTCGGGAATTGAGGTTCGTTTACAGCATCACCCAATAAATTTGCACGAAAGGCACGACCTCGGACTTCCGCATAGGGAAGATTAAAGGCGTATGGAAGTGTCCAGGTTGATACATCGTAAAACAAACTGTCGGTAAACTCTGTGCGGGTTTCGAAAAGACCGGTCAGAAAGCGGTATTGAGGTTGTTCGGTTGGTACAATCCAGGAAGTGCCGGGCTTAAAGGTTTTCCCGTCCACAGTGAGTTCTCTGGCCAATTCATACACATCAATACTGTGGGCTCGCAGAATATCCAACAGATGATAATTTCTCGCCTGATCTTTTTCAGAGCCAAAAACATAAGCGTTGATGTTTGAAGAACGCGCTTCTGAAATCGCTGTGGTGTAAAAGTCTCGCATGTGGCTCAATAATTCTGTGCGCAAAGCCAAAGAGCCATAAAGCGTAGACAAAGAAGTCACAAACTGATTACGTATGGTGGTAGGGAAATCCAGATCACCGTGCTGACTTTCCTGTAAATGTCCGCGGGAACTGGCTTGTTCGAATAAAATCCCAATCGTGCCTTGTAAATCCGGGTAGGTGGAGCCTTTTCCGAGATAAAAATCGTCGAAGACTTCTTCTGTCCAATAAAGTACTCCAAATTCATTGAGGTAATCGGCGTGGAATTCTGCCAGTTTTCCGGTGAGCTCAAAAGTTCTTGCCGGAGTGAGTGGGTTATCCCGGGAAGGAACGCCGGGCTGGAAAAAATACGTGGAGTTGGTTCCCATTTCGTGATGGTCTGTGAGTACATTTGGCTTCCAGTGCTGATACATCGCAATTCTTCCGCGACTTTCGGGATGCACAACCGGCATCCAATCACGATTCAAATCAAACCAATAATGATTAGTACGGCTGAATGGCCAGACTTCAGTATGTTCTCTGTGAAAACGATCATTATTCATCGCAAAGCTTTTGTGCATATTCACCCAATTTGCAAATCGGTCGAAACCGTCCGGATTGTAAACCGGATCAAGCAGAACGACACTATTCTGAAGTAATTCGTCGATTTTTTCTCCTTGAGCAGCCGCCAAATAGTAGGCCGTAATCAGTGCGGCATTTCCACCACTTGGCTCATTTCCGTGCACGCTGTAGCCCAGCCATGTTACTACAGGCATGTCATTGATATTCAGATTCTGTGAACGTGAGGGATCGTTTAGGGCTAGATGATTTTCGTGAATTTCATCAATTCTGCTCAGATTTTCAGGAGTTGAAATGGTGAGTAACAATAGCGGACGGCGCTCGTAGGTGCGGGCATATTCCTGAATGGTGATGCGGTCTGAGGCTTCTGCCAGTTTGTACAAATACTCAACTACCAAGCCATGACGCACGTGCCATTCCCCAACTTCAAACCCCAGAACGGAAGAAGGAACAGGGATGTCCGGATTGTAAGTGACATCATCAGGAAGGTAATCTTGTAAGGTAACTTGAGCGGCAATGAAAGCCGGTAAAAGAAAAAGAAAAGCGAAAAAACTAGTTAGATGGCGTAACATACTCATGAATTAATGATTGGTGATTTCGTTGGACATTGTACTTCTATAAAATGAAAAAAACTGTGAAAAAAATATGATTTGGCACAGCAATGAGAGTCTTTATCTTAATCCACAAGCAAACACAAAGAATTAACAGAACGTTGTTATATGAGCCTATTCTCACAAAAGCCGATATTTTTCTATCGTGATGTAGAACTCGAGGCATTTTACAAAACCGATTCAAAAACAAAGCGAAATGTCGTTTTATCCCATGTTTTTGTCTACTTGGTACCCGTGATTTTAGGCTTTATATATTTTCAGCCTCTGGCAGGTCATTCTATTTATTATGTGATGATGGGATTGTTTCTTTTGTTGTATAGTGCGACCGTTATAGAAACAATTAGTTACATGAATGAGCGCCTGAGGGCACTTTATAAAAAGAGTTTCGTATTTACAATACTATTGGTATTTGTTCCTTATGGCGGATTAGTTGGATACAGCAGTTATAGCATATCAAGGAAATACTTTAGTGAGCAGGGAATCGAATCATATTTGGGTATGAGTTTCTCCGGCCTAATGCTTGGATTTTTTCTGACTTTTGGATGCTTTTTTATGGTTCAATTTGGCTTATCCTACGTTTTAAAAGCATCCAGAACATTGTTCACTGAAAAAGCCAGAATGGAAACGGATGTTCTTTTTGCTAAGGAAGTCCAGGAGCGCCTGTTAAAAGATGTGGAACTAAGTGTGCATAGTTCAGAAGCGTACGCCTGTTCAGTTCCAGCCAATGAATTAGGTGGCGATTATTTTGAGTTATCCCAATCTGAAGAAAACATTATTGCTTCAGTAGGTGATATCTCAGGTCATAGTTTTGGTGCCGGTTTGTTGATGGCCATGATGAAAAGTGGTTTGCAAACTCATCTGCAATATGGGAATAATCCGGCGGATGTACTATTTAAGTTGAATAAGCAGCTTTTTTTACAATCTGACCGCGCTATGTACGCTACTATGCAATTATTAACATTGAATACAAAATCCGGTGATGTGATTCTTTCCTCTGCCGGACATTTGCCTCTTTTGCACTATTCGCTAGGTTCAGGGAATTTAAAGCGCCATCATCCCAGAGCCCTGGGTTTGGGAATGAGCCGTGCTGCAAAGTATTCCAATTATAGTTT
>SKIC01000257.1 GCA_007116685.1 Balneolales bacterium | reverse complement strand
GCCACCTACAGAAATCTTGTAATCAATCTCGGTTCCAATTCAGATGTAGTTACGCAAACACATAATCTCAATATCTTTGGTGATTTAACTATCACAAGGGGGCAGTATCAAATAAATGACGCCACTGCCCGTCGATTAAATCTTACGATAAGTAATGATTTATCTGTATCGTCAAATGGTTCAATCCGTGTGGGTACTGGTGATACACGTAGCGGATATTCTACTTCTAGTATCCCGCCAACTGGGCAATTCCAATACGGCGTATCTCATGATGTGAGGATTGGTGGTGATTTTATAAATAATGGCGATGTTCGGTTTACGAATCAGACTGGACCTGTGTATAATGATTTTGCATCAAATGGCGCGGCTACGGTTACTTTTACAGGAACCCAAAATAATAAGGCCGAACTAAATGGACGTACCGATTTCTATAATCTCATTTTAGATAAAGGCGAAGATCAAACTTTTGAATTGGAAGTAAACTCTTCAGCAATAGGGCATTTTCGTTTGTTTGGCCCAAATGCAGCCGGGCGTACTACCTCGGGTAGTTTCACTGCTGCTAATCCGGAAGTAAGAAAGGCTTTGTGGTTACGTAATGGTACGCTTAGATTAACCGGTAATATGTTCATCCCTACTTTGGGTGAGTCAAATGGTATGGCTGGTGGAAATGGAGATTTCCCAATCCCTCAAAATGGGAAGCTCTGGATAGATTCTCCTAATGTAGAAATATTTGTAACAGCTCAAAATAATGGACAAACATTAGTTGATGGTGTGGAAGGAACTGGAGTTAATGGTACTGGTTCAAACACAGCTCTGACAATTTATGGTACTTTCCGGGTTTCAGATGGATACTTTAGTTCCAGAAACAGTGCTGGGATTATTTATTGGGCAGATGCCAGTGGTACTGTTATCATTGAAGGTGGAGAGGTAGATGCCGGTCAGTTACGGTCTTCAGCTACAGGAGGAGGGTCTGCTGCTTATTTACAATCTGGTGGTACAGTAAACCTTCGTGGAAACACTGGCCCATTCGGATCAGAACTGAATGGAAGCAGCGCTATTTTTTCGATAGACAATGAAGATGTTGTTTTCGATATGAGGGGGGGCTCTTAAATGTATCTGCGAGAACAAATCAGGGTGCAGTTGCTATTCAATCTTCCTCAACAAATACCAATGTTACTGGCGGTACGGTCAGAGTAACAACTAGTGGCAATAATACCGAATTTGGCATTGATTCAGCGGTTCCGGTTTTCAACTTTGAAATAGTACGCGATAGTGGAAATACGAATACCAGGGTGCAGCTTCGCCGTGATTTAGTTGTGTTGAATAATTTAATAATGGATAGTAATACTCCACGGTTCCGAACCGAGGATTTTGATTTAACAATAGGTGGTAATTTTACCAATGGAGGTGTACTTACCTCCGGCGATAACACAATAATTTTTAATGGTAGTAATCAGACCTTAACTCTGAATAGTGGAAGTACCTTTGAGGTTAATAATTTATCATTTAAGAATGCTACTTCAGCTGCCATTACGGGTACTTTGGATATCGGTGATGCTATAGAAGTTGAGGGTACACTTACGGTTGGCTCCGGAGTAAATCTGAATCTGAATGAATATTCTATAGAAATTGACACAGGTTTAAGTAATTCAGGAACAATAAGCGGTAGTGGAATTGTAGAATTTTCAAGAAATAGCGCAACTGATATTCCCATAGGTGGGAATAATGGTACTTTCTCAAATCTAACACTGAGAAATAATAATGGTGGATTTGAATTACAGGGATCTCAAACCATCACCGGTGCTTTGCGATTAGCGTCGAATTTGACTCTGAATATTGGCAATCATAATCTTACATTTACCGAAAATGGTACAGTTTTCAGTGGCTTAACCGGTTCGAATGAGGCATATGATGATTTTTCTGCAACGCAATATATTCGTATGTCAGGTAGTGCTGCCGCTGGTGGTGTAACGCGTACGGTTTCGGGAACTGATGGTACGCAAGTATTACATTTTCCTATAGGTTCTTCGGAATTTAACCCGGCAAGAATTACAGTAACACCCAATGATAATTCCGGCGGTACTTTTACCGTCCGTTCAGTTCCTGTTCAGCATCCGAGCACGGGCTCTGTAGTAGATTATATAGAGCAATATTGGGTTGTGTCTTCAACGGGATTCTCCTCTTTACCAAATGTGAAATACCTTTTTCAGTATAGAAATTCTCAGGCACAAGGAACCCAAAGCAATTATGCTGCTCACTTGATTTCAAATGATTTTCAATGGTTAAGTAATAGTACTGCAGATGTTGTTACCTCAAGTAACGTAATCTACTATCCTGATAATGATGGTTCCGGAGATGGTGGTACTACCACAATAATCGAAGCCGATTTTACAGCTGGTAATAATTTTGAGAATCCCACTGTATATTTTAGCCGTGCCAGTGGTGATTGGAATACGGTTTCAACTTGGTCAACTGATTCACACGAAGGTGATCCAGCTATAACAATACCCGGAAGTGGAAATCCTGTATTCATAGATGAGGCACACAGTGTTTTAGTTGACGGCATTCCAGCTAATGCCAGCTCTATCCAAATTAGAGGAATTCTGGATATTGGAAACACGGGAGGTAATCTTGGAAATCTCACGGGACAAGGATTACTTAGAATATCTTCGGATAATTTACCTAATGCAGACCCAACAGGGTTTGTGAGTGCTACGGGGGGGACGGTAGAGTATTATCGTGATGGAGGTGATTTTACCATCAATAATGCATGGGAAATCTACAGAAACTTAACGATTAGCACTGATGGTGGAAATGCCGGTGCAATTACTTTCCCGGCTACGGATTTATTAGTCAGAGACTCACTAAAAATAGGGACACCATCTAATGATGCAGCATTGCTGGTAAATACCAACAGTACAGATGATTATGCGATTTCTGTTGGTCAAAATCTTTTTGTCTCGGGTGCATCAGCCTCTAATAACACCACATTTACATTAGCATCAGGTTCTGATACAGAACTGATAATTGAAGGAAATTTGAACGTCTTCAATCATGCAACTATGCAAGTTGCTACTTCTGGAGCTGATCAAACTCACAGTGTTGTTGTGGGTCGAAATGCTCCCGGAACAGGTTCGTTACAGATTGATGGAACATTGAACTTGTCTTCTGGTGGACGAGTTGCTGATTTATCACTAATAGGCAACAGACCATCAGAAATAAGAGGTGCTACTACATCATTAAATTTAAGTAGCCTAATTATAGACAAAGTACAAAGAGATACTACTGTTCAGGTTAACCTGACTGAAACTAATGCTCTTACTTTTAATGGCAGTGTTGATAACCCCGGATTAGAACTTCAGAGAGGTACATTTCGCATTAATACTCCACAGACCATCACGTTATCTGATGGCGATGACTTCACACTAAATGCAAATTCCCGCCTTTTTAATGATGGTGGTACCCTTCAGATGAATGGGCCAGATGGAACCATTCTCATTCTTGAAGGAGTCTTACGGCTTGATAGCGGCACGATAAATATTGGAACAGGTACTACTAACGATGTAGCTATAGAATACAAAGGTGCCGGAACATCCTTGATTTTGGTAAATGGAGGAACTCTAAATGTTACCGGTCAAATACGTCGTAACCCGGTACCAACTACAGGTGCTTTACGATATCGCCAAACCGGAGGAAATGTATTTGTGGGAACTGAAAACGTTTCTATCACAAATAGGAGTGTTTTTGAAGTGTTAAACTCTGGTAGTGAATTTACCATGAGTGGGGGTAATCTTTATATAGTAAGAAGTTTAGGTTCTTCCTCCACAGCAGACTTGCGAATTACTCCAACCACACCTAATGTGACAGGTGGTACCATTATTTTTGGCCGGGATGATGTAGACCCGGGAGATAATCAAAATTTCAGAATAAATGTGAGTGCTTCGCTACAAAACATGGAGATTCGCAGAAATGGAAGCCGGTTAAACACAGTTCGTCCACAAACGAACCACATCACATTAAATGGAAATCTATTGATAAATGAGGGAACCACCTTAAACATGGCGGCTTCCAATTTAAATCTGACAATAGGCGGTAACTTTACAAATAACGGAACTTACAGTGCGGGTAGTAATCTCACCACATTTAATGGTTCTGTACAATCCATTATTGGTGAAACAATTTTCAATCGCTTAACTGTGGCTTCTGGAACAACGACACTACAGGACGATATTCAGGTTAATAACATTTTCCAGGTAAATAGCGCCGCCTTTTTGAATGATAATGGAAACGAACTGGATGTGCGAAATAATGTTACGATTTCGGGTGTACATCAGAGTGTTTCTAATGGTGCCATAGTATTTAATGGGATAAATGCACAGACCATTTCCGGCGGTGGGTCACTTGGGAATGTGCGTTTAGAGAACTCTGAAAACGTTTCTTTAGGCAGTGATTTAGTAATTTCGGGGAGTATTGAATTTGGAAGTTCTTCCGGGCATTTAGCTATAGGCTCCCGTCTGTTACAATTGACTAATCCTGGAATGAATATAATTACAGGGGCTGGTTCGAACAGATACATCCTCATGAATGGGGCCGTCTCGGATCAGGGAATCCGAAAAACAGTGCCGGGGGGGTTATCAAGCGTCACATTTACGGCACCGATAGGAATTACCGGTAAATATACACCTGCAACATTCACCTTTAGTACCGGAACTGAAGGGGGTACAGTTAGAGTATTACCCGTAAATCAAATTCACCCGAATGCAGATGGGCCGGGTGATGATATCCTCGAATATTATTGGGCGGTATTTTCTACGATTGTTGATTTGAACTCAATAACCCATAGTTATATCTACGATAGTAGTGATGTTCAGGGTGATGAGAACAATTTTACTGCAGCGCGATTTAATAATGCAGAGTGGACAGTTCCCGGTGGAAGTATCAATATTGGTACAAATACCTTAACCTTTACGAATACTAATCTTTCTGGAGCTTATACCGCTGGTATTGCATCGCGCTTTGAAGATCCTCCTGTTTACTTTTCCAACGCTAGTGGCGCCTTTAATGCCAATATTTGGGTTGATGAAGACAATAACCCTCTTGCATTTCCACCTCCTTCCGGTGCTTCTGTAGTTATTCGTAATAGTCATAATGTTACCGTACCCTCTGATGGTGTGCTCACTTCTGAATTGTCTATAACTTCTGGTGGAACTCTAGATCTGCAAGAGACGAAAGGTCACAACCTCGGTAATGTTAATGGTAGTGGTTTATTGCGTATGGAGCCATCTGATCAAGCTTTCCCGGCTGGTAATTTTGATACTTTTATAGAAGATGGCGGAACCATCGAGTATTATTCTGATTTCGATATAATTTTACCGGATCGCTCTGTTTATTCTAATCTTGAATTAACTGGGAATGTAACCAAGTCTCTTGCTGCTAATGATATAGAAGTCAGAGGAAATCTCATCATTAACGAAGGCGATTTTAATGCAAATAGCCGTACAATCACACTGCGTGGAAACTGGTTAAATAATTCTACGGAAACCGCATTCATTCCAGGAACAGGAACGGTTATTCTACAAGGTTCAGATAGTCAAAGCATAGGTGGTTCTGAGCCAACTACATTTCACAATCTGACCATATCTAACAGTCAGGAAGAGAACTCTTTAAGCAGAAATATGACTGTTACGGGTCTTCTTAACTTGTCAGATGGGAGATTGGATGTGGGTTCGCAAACGGTTACGATAGGTTCATCGGGGAGTTTATCAGAAACCGCAAGTGATTTCCTTTTCTCGTCTAGTGAGGACGGGCAAATAACTATGGCTCCAAGAAATGTGGGTGTCAGTCCTGGAAATGTTGCAGGTTTAGGTTTTGAGATTGTGTCAACGGAAAAACCTTTAGGAAACAATACAGTTATAACCAGACATTTTAACAGCAGACCTTTTGCACCCCCGCCTGATGCTGATTCTGATTTCACAGAAGACCCTAGTTTGCGAAGGTGGTTTAGCATTACATCTGATGGAATAACAGCCAATAATTCAGGCTTTGATGCTGTAGTACGATTTTATTACTCCCCTAATTGGGATTTTACCGGAACAAGAATTACACCTGAAACAATGTCCTTGTATAGGTCAACAGATAGTGGAACTACTTGGCTACCAGTTGGTGGAAATACGGATGTTGCAAACAATCGAATAGAAGCTGGTGGTATAGATGGGTTCTCTGAATGGACGGCATTTAATGATGATGTTTTACCTGTTGAATTAACCCGGTTTGAGGCTGGTGCTATAGTTTCTTCAAATGGAAATAGCGTAAAGCTCGAGTGGGAAACAGCCACAGAAATGGAGAATTATGGCTTCTTTGTTATGCGTTCACAGCCAAACCCTGCAAATGCCGAAAATATCGATTACGAAGAAATAGGATTTATTGAAGGAGCCGGAACCATATTTACAAGACAACAATATGAATTTGTAGATTCAGGTTTGGAGCAAGCGGGTACTTATTTCTACACGTTGGTTCAGATGGACTATGATGGCCAAACAGAGACCTTCGGTCCGGTTGAGGTTACTATACTACCACCAAATGAATTTAATCTGATGCATAATTATCCGAATCCGTTTAATCCGGTAACCAATATACCGTATAGTATTCCTCAGGAAGCCGAAGTGAGAATTGAAGTATTCAATATTCTCGGGCAACGAGTACAGGTGTTGGTAAATGAAACTAAAGCCCCCGGAATGTACACCGCAGTTTTCGATGGTAGCAGGTTGGCAAGTGGTGTTTACCTCGTACGAATGGTTTCAGCTGGACACGTGATTACCAATAAAATGCTGTTGGTTAAATAGACCATTATTTTGAAAATAATAAAGGCTGACATACTCTAAGTGTGCCAGCCTTTGCTTTTTATAATGAGTTAACTAACAGCAGTTTTAAATGTCTGCCTTATTTAAGGATGCTTCTGATGAATCTATTTCTTGGCATTTTTGATTCGTTTTCCATGGCTTGCATATTCCATGAGCCACCGCCAAAGTCATACGTTTCATAGCTACCGGCACCACTTAGAATCAGCATGTTACCATTAACTTCAAAGTTAACTGCGGTAATTCCAGCATCGATATACCATAAATCATCTTCATCGAAAGAACTGTAAATATCTCTACTGAAGGTGTGATTTCTTGCAGAGCCTGGTAGTTCAACAATTGTGTCGTACCAATCTTCATCATCTTCAATTGAAATTTCTGCAACAAAAGCTTGTGGATTGGAAGCGATTGTCCAAGAGAAAGAGTAATCTGCATTCAGATTAAATTCTTCTGGAAAGTTACCGTTGGGAATATTCGCTATGGTAATACTTCCACTTGTTGAGTTACCATCTACCGTTAAGTTGTACTCCACGGAAGAGCCGGGTGTATAATCTGTTTCGGCATAATAGAATCCAAAAAAGCTTTCCAGTTCAATTTCATCACCATTAAGAGTCAGGCTAACACTTTCATGTTCTTCCAGAATGAAAATGGTAACTTCAGTTTCGATTTCATCCATCCATTCATCTACAAAAAATCCCATGAAAGAAATCTCATTATTCATGAGCTCTTCAAAAGGTAGATCAGATAAAGAACCATCATCATCTTTGTCATCGTCTGAGCAGGCTGTCAGAGAGGCAAGAAGTAATAGGCTTAATAATAGTAAAATTGGCTTTTGTAACATGATTATATTCGTTAATTAAATATGTACTGATTGTTTTGTTGAACTCCAGACCAGAGCTAATGTTTCTAATATTACAATTTTTCTTCTGTAATGGATAATATCTATTTATTATTTGTCTGCTTGGCTTTGGGTATTCTGCTCAAGAAATCAGGTGCATTCCCGGAAAAAACGCCATTAGCTCTCAATCAGTTTGTGATTTACGTTTCATTGCCGGCCTTGGCTCTTATCTATATTCCGGCCATTTCCTTAAGTCTTGAAGTGCTATATCCGGTTTTGGTTTC
>SKIC01000221.1 GCA_007116685.1 Balneolales bacterium | reverse complement strand
TAATAAATAATACATGTCGTAATTTTTTTTATTATTTCTTAAATATTAGTGGCTATAGCTAAAATCTATGGTGTAACTGACTGCGCTTTTTTTGTGGGTTTTCCTAAAGTGTAGCCCCTGACGAATTGTTTTTGTTTTCTAAGATATCTGTCCAAAATGTCTCTTGAAGTAGCATTTATTGTCTCATGAATATTTATGCCTTGGGTAAAAGTGTCAACCTATTTAAAAAAAAGTCGAAACTTCTGCTTGCCTTGGGATGTGTTTCATCCTTATATTTAGAGCCTGTCGCGAGAATAGCTCAGCTGGTAGAGCACAACCTTGCCAAGGTTGGGGTCGCGGGTTCGAGTCCCGTTTCTCGCTCAAGTAAAGAGTTGGGGTCGTCCCGAAAGCATTCGGGAAGTCCCGTTTCTCGCTCAAGTAAAGAGTTGGGGTCGTCCCGAAAGCATTCGGGAAGTCCCGTTTCTCGCTCAAGATATTAGGACGTTTTCAGAAATGAAGACGTCCTTTTTTATTTTTAGGGGTATGTTATGTATTGGGTTTACATATTATACAGTAAAAGTAAGGATAGTTACTACACTGGAAGCAGCAGTGATCCTGTTCGGAGATTATCGCAACACAATGAAGGATGGACGCAGTCTACTAAGTCAGGAATTCCATGGACTATGGTATATCAGCGTAAATTTGCTAGTAAAAAAGAAGCAATACAAGAAGAGCGTCGAATTAAAAAGAAGAAGAGTAGAAAGTATATTGAATTTCTGCTCGAGGTAGATTCCTCTGTGAAATGAAACATTCGGGTTGGGGTCGTCCCGAAAGCGTTCGGGAAGTCCCGTTTCTCGCTCAAGTAAAGAGAGCCGGTTATTTAACGTAATCGGCTTTTTTTATGCCTATCACTAAGTAATAGCGGTCAATCTCACTGACAACTATCTGACAAAGGACAAAAGAGTAACGCTTAAAATTTCTAAAATCCTGTTACTGCTTTTACGGCAAATTGTTGCTATAGATTACGCTTAAAAATCTATTCCGTACCTACGGCACTTTAATTTTGGAGGGCTTTCTTTATTATTTCTACCGATATTCCGTCCCTGACGGGACTTTTTCTATGGATGCTAACTTGAATTTTGGCGTGGGATAGATTAAGGATATTTTCGAAGGACTAACGTTGAACGTCGAATATTTTTTTGGCGGTATCTACATGATGAGGGAAATATTTATCCGAGAGCCCCAAATACCTGATTATTAATTATTCCTTTTCTACTCACACACCCGATTCAGTTCCGTTAGGAACAAAATATGGGTAGAAAAGAATTACAAGCAACCATCCCCAAAAGCCCCGTACGGGGCGAAATAGATGACTTTCGGGAGATAGAATAATATGCAAAATTTGATGAGCCGTATGTTTTTGTGCCTCTTGCGTATTAATCAGGTATTATATTCCGCACCTAAGGCACTTGTTATATAAGATGATATTGTTCCTTATACCAATATTTTGTCCCTCCCGGGACTTTTACGCTTTATGCTCTCTTAGCTGAACAAAACAAATAACAGGTGCTATTGGTAATATTATCATAAGTCAATAGCCACTTTGATTAATAAATTGGCTGTATTTATGGCTTTTTTAGTTTAAAGGCGTGCTTTTCGTTGTGCTTTGCGATCACCCATTACTTCATCGAGCATGTGTTGATCGGGAATTTGGGGTTTGTCTCTGTACCTATCTACGATGCACAAAAAACCGAGCGATTCCCCTTTGTCAGCGTGGAACTGATGGATGGTGTCCGGAGAGATGTACACCACGTCGTGTAATCCAATATCGTGAACCTCATCCCCCAGAATAATTGACCCTGAGCCACGAATTACTATCACGGTGTGAGGATGCTTATGAAATTCCAGAGATGAGTATCCAGCAGGCGAAACTTCGAAATAGCGAGTATGGAAATTTAGGGCTTCTTCACGCACTCCGCTTCCCAGTAAACTAAAACGAGAGATTCCCTTGAAGCCGGTACCTTCAGTTTTGTAAGTTTTCTTTTCTATTCCGACCCAGTTGTAATCCTTGCAATGTAAAATTTTGGAATTGTTCTTCATAGAAAATGGGGGTTACGTTAGCATATTTACGAACTCTGAAGCGGCAATTTCTATCCCTTTAGGATGCTGATACAAACTACCGCCGGTCAGGAAAACAGTATCATTTCCATAAGCATTCAGCCAGTGAGGTATGGTTTCTCTTTGAATTCCACCACCCGGAGTTGGCCAGGAAGCCGCAAATCCCAAAGGAGAATCTTTTCGCGCTTCTGTATTCAAAGAAGCACAATCAAGCGTACTAAAAGAGAAGCGTCCGCCGGTGTTTGGATAGATGATAAAATCAGCACCGAGGGCGCGCCATAAACTTCCATAAAGGAATGGAATAGAAAAGCCATGCGTAGGATCAGAAACCAATTGCCCGGAAAAAGCAGGATGCGCCATTATCGGGATCTTATATTTCTGGATTTCTTTCATGATGCCCAGCCCAGCCAAATGTGGACTAATTAAAATGCCTTCAACCTTTTTCTCTAAGGCAAATTCAATTCGTTTGAAAATCTCACTTGGAGAAGCCGTTACATTGGGGAAATACCGAGAATTTTTTCCGGTTTCTTCCCTGGCCCTGGAAATGGCCTTTTGGCAAGCCGTTACTCTCTCCTCAAAAGATGCCGTGCTCTGATTGGCTAAGCCGTGATCATCTTTGATGATATCAACTCCGGCGCGGGCAAATTTGTAACATAATCCGGCAAGTTTTCCGGTAGTAAAGCCCATAGGTTTAAGAGCGGTACAGGATAAAGCGCGCTCAGGAATATTCCATTTTTTTCGGATTCCGGTAATACCAAATTGTGGACCGGGAAACAGATTTTCAGGAAGATCAGCCCAGGATAATCCGGTGATTTTGATTCCTCTCATCAGAGAAATATTCCCGAAAAGAAGGTTCAGAAATTGTGTGATATCTTCGTCGATATTACTAAGAGGCCAGATTATTTCGGCTTCCCACTGTTTTTCTGAAACTTGATGGATGGATTCCGGTACGCCTACAACGTGCTCCATGCCGATATTTCTAATCACATCCTGAGGTAATTCTGCACTTTGCTCACGGCATAGTACATTCAAGCGTTCGTGAATAGATTCTCCGCTGGTTAATTGTACTGTATAAAAGACACGAAATCCGCTCACTATTTATAATTCTTGTAATTCCATGGTTTCAGTTCTTCCGGGACCGGTTGATAATATAACGACAGATACGTTCAGGTATTCTTCGATAAATGCAAGATATGTTTGCATGGTTTCGGGTAAATCTGCTCTGTTTTCCGGATTACTATCGTAAGATTTCCAACCTTTAAATGTGCGATAAACAGGTTCTATGTGATCGAACGTGTTTATGCTCAAAGGAAATTCTAAAGTCTCTTCGCCGTTTACCTTGTAGGCTGTACAAACTTTGATTTCCTCCATATCATTTAGGACATCAATTTTAGTGAGAGCCAGCTCGTTAACTCCATTGATTCTACAGGCGTAACGTAAGGCTACTAAGTCAAGCCAGCCACAGCGTCGCGGTCTGCCGGTAGTGGCTCCAAATTCGCCACCCCTGGAGCGTAATTCTTCACCGGTTTCATCAAATAACTCGGTTGGGAAAGGGCCATTTCCTACTCGTGTGCAATAGGCTTTTGTAATGCCCATTACTTTTTCGATTCGTGTTGGAGGAATTCCCGAACCTGTGCATGCTCCGCCAGAGGTTGGTGAAGAAGAAGTAACAAAAGGGTAGGTGCCGTGATCGATATCCAATAAAGCACCCTGGGCGCCTTCCAGCATGATGGTTTCGTTGCGGTCTAAGGCATCGTGTAATAAGGCCGCTGTGTTACAAATAAACGGCGATAATTGTGCAGCATAGGCTTGCATAGCGGAAACGTTACTTTCCACATCAAGAGGCTTTTCGTCGTAGAGGTTTTCTAACAAACTGTTCGCATAAACAACATTTTGGGTAACCTTTTCCCGAAGAACGTTTTCATCCAAAAGATCCATCATGCGGATTCCCATTCGGGCAATTTTTAGCATATACGCCGGACCGATTCCACGACCTGTTGTACCGATTTTGTCGGTTAGTTGAGATTCTTTCGCCAAATCCAATTGTTTGTGGAAAGGGAAAATTACATGAGCTGTAGAGCTGATAAAAAGTCTGCCTTCCGGCGTGGCTCCGTGAGCACGGACATTTTCTAATTCCTGGAGTAGTTTTTCGGGGTCAATCACCACACCGTTTGCAATTACGCATTTTGTATTCTCATGAAAAATACCGGAAGGGATGAGGTGAAGTACAATCGTTTTTCCATCAAATTTCAGGGTATGACCTGCGTTGGCACCACCTTGATAACGCACCACCCAAGAGCTTCGGTTGCTCAATAAATCGACAATTTTTCCTTTTCCTTCATCGCCCCATTGGGCGCCAATAATTACGCGAACAGACATATTAGAGTAGCTAAAGAGATTAATTTGACAAAAAAAGAGGTGCCACTTTTTAAAGAGGCACCTCTGAAGATTACATCAGATATGATATGTGAGTATTATCACTTATCGTTAAATGATTCTATGGCTTCGTCCAGAGTTCTGAAATTCTGGAAAACCGTAATGAGTTTCGTGACGATGAGCAAGCTTTCGATTTTATCGGAAGCGTTAGAAATTCGTAAATCTCCACCAGCGTTACGCATTGTTGTAAGTGCGCCGATGAGCATTCCGAGTCCGGATGAATTCATAAATTTCACCTTACTCAGATCAACAACTACGTTATTCTTACCATCATCGATAAGACTGTGAAGTTGTTCATTCAAGGTGGTCGTTTCCGGTCCACCCATAACGTTCCCTTTGAAAGTTATTACGACACAATTGTATCGCTCATCTACTTTAAAACTCATAATATTATAGGTCTTGGCTAATGTTAACGGGCTACGGCAGCTTGCTTTTTCTGCTCCAAATCTACAAGTAGCGCACTGGCTACAAAGATGGAGCTATAGGTACCCAGAACTACTCCAAGTATCAAAGCAAATGATAACCCTTTAAGAACTTCTCCGCCGAAGATAAACAGGATACTTACTACAAACAAGGTAGTTAATGAAGTAACTACAGTTCTACTCAGTGTATTGTTAATACTTCGGTTCACCATCTTGTCGGTTGCTTCCGTTTTGAAGATGAGTGA
Source organism: Balneolales bacterium (assembly GCA_007116685.1). Lineage (GTDB taxonomy): Bacteria > Bacteroidota > Rhodothermia > Balneolales > Natronogracilivirgulaceae > SKIC01. Next base: position 19,978 of record SKIC01000221.1, on the reverse strand, counting down.
ATTTTCACGAATACGGTCAAATACAACCACGGTATCGTTCAGAGAGTAACCTACAATCGTGAGGAAGGCCGCAATCAGTGCTTGATCAATATCAAGATTGAAAGGCAAAATCCCGTTAAAGATGGTGAAAATACCCAGGGTAATAATCACATCATGGGAAAGTGCAGCAACGGCTCCGGCTGAATACGACCATTTTTTAAATCGCACCAAGATGTATATAAAGATTACAATAAGTGCGAAGAGAATAGCCATGAAGGCAGCATTTCTGAGGTCGTCCGCAAAGCTGGGGCCTACAATATCAGTTTTAATAATGATACTGGGATTGTCCGGATACCTTTCTGCGAGCGTTGTTAAAACAGTTCTTTGCAGAACGGAAGTCTCCAATTCTGTATCCACACGAAGCAGAACTTCTGATTGTGAGCCATAGTGTCTGGTTTGCGGCTCGGTTCCCAAAGCGGGAGTAAGCGCCGAACGTGTTTCTGATACACTAACCGGGTTTTCGAACTGTACTACAATTTCCTGACCACCACGGAAGTCAATGCCCAATTGCAGGCCACGACTGAAAATGGCAATAAGGGAAAGCAGAACGAGTGTACCGGATATGATATACCCGATTTTTCGTTTGTCAATAATGCTATAATTAGCGGTTTCAAATAATCTCATGATAAAAATTCCTTTTGATTTGGGTTACCCGAAGTTGACATTTACTTTTTTCTCCAGGCTCAGGTAATCCACGATAACTCGTGTGATTATAATCGCACTGAACAATGATGCAGCAATACCGGCCATAAGGGTTACGGCAAAGCCTTTAATCGGTCCAACTCCAAAACTGAATAAAATTACAGCAGTTAAAAAGGTTGTGATGTTCGCATCCAAAATGGCGCTCATCGCGTTAGCATAACCACTGTCAATAGCAGCAGCCAAACTCTTTCCTACTCGTTGTTCTTCCCTGATACGGTCGAATATTAGTACGTTGGCATCCACCGCCATACCAATGGTCAATACAATACCTGCTATACCAGGCAAGGTTAGCGTGGCGTTGAAGGCCGCCAAAATCCCGAGTATGAATATGATGTTCAGCACCAAAGCAAGATTGGCAATTGCACCACCCTGACGATAGTAGAAAATCATAAAGATGGCTACGATTACAAGTCCGCTCATGGCTGAGTTAAATCCCGCACGAATGGAGGCTTCCCCGAGAGAAGGTCCAACAGTTCTTTCCTCTACGATATCCAGAGGAGCCGGCAAAGCACCGGAAAGTAGAATGTTCACCAAATCCTGAGCTTCTTCAACACTTTCAAGACCGGTAATGGAAGAACGACCACCGGTAATTTTGGTGATTACGTTTGGATAGGTGTACACCAAGCCATCCAATACAATAGCAACCGGACGATTGATGTTGGCACCCGTTACACGAGACCAGATACGCGCTCCCTGACGGTTCATAGTCATAGAAACCTGCGGGCGGTTTGTTTCCGGGTCGAAATCAGGTCGTGCTTCGGTAATTACATCACCGGTAAGCTCAATTTGCGTACGGACTGCGATAAGCACGAAATAGTTACGTCCGTCAACAGTGTAACGAGGATTTGCTGTCCAAAGTAATTCGGTGTCGCGAGGTAAAAACCGGCGTACTTCTTCGTCTGATAATAACTCTCTTACACGAGCGGTATCAACAGCAGTAGCCAAACCGAATTCCGGTCCACGACCTTGTGGGATGAATACTTGTAGAAGCTCATTTTCAACCTGATCCTGATCTAAATCCAGGAAATCACCGTCTTCAACGTCGAGGTCTTCGGCTTCGTCAGCTACATCGAAGAAATCGATGATATTTCTAAGTGCTGCCTGCAGGTCGTTATCATCCGGAGTGAGGCGGAATTCCAATCTTGCAGTACCTCTCAGAAGGTTTCTCACGCGCTCCTCGTCAGTAACACCCGGTAATTCCACAATCAGACGATTGGAACCCTGGCGCATAATGGAAGGCTCAGTTACACCGAAACGGTCAATACGATTACGAACAATCTGAATGGCACGCTCAACGGCTGCATCCTGCTGTTGCTGTAACCAGCTTCGAATTTCGTCATTTGTAGAGCGACGTGTGATATTATCAGCATCAGAACGGAAGTATCGGCTTAATCGGGCACTTTCGTCACGTGCTTCAAATTCGCTCACAAATTCATTGATAATGTTAGAGTTGTTTGCACGAGAGCGCTCAAGAGCAGCAGCCAAAACTTCGTCAAACACATCATCGGCCGTATCTCTGGCCAATTCTCTGATTAACTGATTGGTTTGAAGCTCCATAGTAACGTGCATACCGCCCTGGAGGTCAAGGCCCATCGTAAGAGCGCGTGCGCGAAGATTGTCGAGTTTAACAACGTTAATGTCTTCGTATTCTCTTCGTTCTTCCTCTGTGAGGGTCTCCATGTGACGATTTTCCAGCCAAAGCTGAACCGTAGGCCACAAGTAATATCCCGTCATCGCCAGAAAGAAGACGATGAAAAATATCTTGGATCCGTTATTTTTTTTCATTGTTGTAGTATTGGTTATTTATGGTAATTCGAATAAAAACATCATGAAACTGACTGATGCTCAAGGCACAGTTAATTTCAAAGCAGACAGGAAACGTCTGAATTAGTAAGGAGCAGGGAGAGGCTAAGGGGCTCCTATAGCAGTGCCTCCGACCATGGGCAACAAATGGATGTGAGTCAAAAGAAGTGATTCTATACGTGTGATTACGTAATGCTGACTCACAGGTCGGGTAGATTCAAAAAGGGGAGTTACTGTGCGATAGAGTTTTTCGATTTGAAAACCGAATTTGGAACCACGTTCTGTGATTGCAGCGGCGCCCATTCCATTGTCGGTTTGCTGATACTCTACCCACTCACTCAAAAGCAGATGGTAAATATCTTCATCAGATTCAGAATTTTCGGGAATAGAAAGAGAAAATGCTTCAGAGTGTTGGGTAATCAGCAGGGAAACTTCTTTAAGGAAATCGGAAGTTCCTTTTTCTGTTGATTGTAACGCAGTGATTTTATTTCTCAGATCCGTAGCATCGTCGTCGATGTATTCCTGAATCCATGAGGAAATTTTAGATGTAGTTTCGCTTTGGCTTTGTACGGCAAACAGATAGGGTACAATAGCCACAAAAACGATTAGAGCAAAAATGCGCTGCGTAATATGATTGCGAAAAAACATCATTCACGTAAAATACTCAGATTGGCAAGTTTATACAACACCAACCTGTAAGCAGGGTTTGATGTTGTAAGTCGTAATAGCAGACATCATTTTAAAAGTTGTCCTTGATTTTTGGCTACGAGTAACGATTCTTAGCGCAAGAATGGCTTTGACTTGGGAGGATCTTGGCGAACATGCCAAACTGTTAGAATGTAAATGGTATTCACATCATTTCGTATTCGGTATATTATACGATAGTTGCCAAATATCAACTCTCGTAAACTTTGGTCGTTGTACTCCGAGACAATTCGACCAGACTCAGGCTGTTCAATAAGTTGATCTGTTCGCTTAATCAGCTTTAGCGCCCATTTTTCAGCGGTATCTATACTATCCTTTGCGATATAGTCTACGATCTCATTTAGCCTGCGTAAGGCTTGATTGGTCCAGACTATTTCCACTTGGCAAGATTTTTTAATATCTGTTTTTTAGCATCCTCGTGAGAAATAACTTCACCTCTCGTAATTTGACGTTCTGCCTCAAGTAGCTCGTCCATTAGGTCTAATTTATCAATCATTCGCTGATATTCAGACACATTCAAAAGAACAGCAGCACTTTTACCATGTTGTGTTAAAACAATAGGACTTTTCTGTTTTTGGATGCGACCAATAAAATCAGCAGCATATTTTCTGAACTCTGAAAGAGGCTGGATATCTTGGTCAAGTTCAATTTTTGTAGTTGCCATAAAAAAATTGTGTTACAAAATGAAATACTTATAACGTACAAAATAAATACGTTATGAAAGAATAAAAAAGATTTTACTTAGAGTGCGATAACGGCTTGCCAAATAAGCGGCTAAGCCATTGTTGCAATTAATGTGATGAAAACCGAGAACTTAAAGAAGGCGCAAAATTCTAAAAACATACCTCACGTGGCTTTGTCCGCTTTATTTGCTATTTGCGCAGCCAAGCGGATTTAGCCAAAAGCAAAAATTTTGAGGAAAGCTAAAACACAAAATCTCAAATTCAGCAGATGAGAAAACTAAACTGCCAACGATTCCAAAATCGCTTTTGGCTTTTTCTCTGCAATTTTAAGAAGCACTTTTGCCGGTCCTTGCGGTTTTCTTCGTCCTTGCTCCCAATTACGAAGAGTACCAATACTTATACCAAGTAAAGCGGCAAATTCCTGCTGATTCATTTTGTACTTTTGTCGAATCTTTACCACGTCCGGTTCCTCAATAACAATTCTGCGAGAAGGTTCAGCCAGCCCTTTGCGAATCTGACCAGCCTGTTTCACACTTTCTAAAAGTTCGTTGAACATTTCCTGTTTCATAACAAATACTCCTGTACTACAGCTTTAAGTTGCTTGATTTGTTGCTCAGATAAATCATCACTTTCGTTTTTGGGATAAGCATAAAGCATAAAAACCTGATTATCCTGAGTTAAAAAGTAATAAATCACTCTGATTCCACCACGTTTACCGCGACCAGAACCCGCCCATCTCAATTTTCGAATACCGCCACTTCCTTTAATAACATCGCCGGAATCAGGGCGGACAGAAAGTTCAAGTTGAAGCAAATGGTAATCAGAGTCAGAAATGAGTTCAGTAATTCTTTTGGTAAAAATTGATGTTTCTAAAAACTCCATTGGTAACGTTTTGATACAGGAGAAAAGTACGCCAATGACGTAATTGTATCAAGTAAAAAATCAGAGAGAAAAATTGCAGAATTTAGCAGAAGGGATGAGCAAATAATGGTTTGGCGTTTGTGCGGCGGGGCAACCATTTAAAAATATAAGCAACAAACGCTTACCCGTCCGCACGAAATGCATTGTTATGTTTGGGTTTGTTTACTTAACGAACATCATTTGACGCGTGAGGCTCATCGTTGGAGTTTGAAGTCTATATATATACAATCCACTGGCCAATCCAGATGCATTGAACATAGCCTGGTGGGTACCGGCATCTTGCACAGTATTCACCAATGTTGCAACCCGTCTGCCCATAATATCATAGACTGTCAACCGAACAGGTGTTCTTTGCGGCAGGGTGTAGTTGATTTGGGTCGTCGGGTTATATGGATTGGGATAGTTGCCTAATTCATATTCATATTCTTTTTCCTGCTCAGCTTGATGTGGTTGTGATTCGGCTATGCCGCCGTCATCCTGATCCAAGGTTACATAGTCGTAGATATGATTTACATATACATCCGTTTGATCGGTAAACCTGATGCCGCGTATTCCAAATCCAGCCTGATGCGATAGCGTTTGTTGCAAAGGTATGGTGGTCGTATGAACAGCAGCGCCACTGACTGTTTCATTTATTTCTAATGGAATACTGATTGAACCATCGGCCAATAACAGCTGAATGCGCGGTTGTTGAAGACGATCAATAATTTTATCTGGCTCAAATGCATCAACAGAATACGTGAGTTCCAGTGAGTGAGGCCTCTCTGTCGCATTCTGGTGGGATAGCCGTAACACCTGATCGACATTATCCAGACGCAAATCGAGCGTGTCATAGCCTACGGGTTCAAATGTTGGATAAAAGGAATCCCGGTCAGATTGCAACTGAATATCATGAAACGTGACACTGAGAAAGGCATCCGAGGTATCGGTAAAGACAATGGCTCTTGAATAATAATCATAATGATTTGTTTTATCATACCCTGCGAGGGTAACAGATTCATACTCATCATCATCTGTCATTTGTTGGTATATCGTACCCAGGCGTTGTATTTCATAGGCCTGATCCGTACTGCTATAGCGGGTCCACAATAAGTGGTTTGAACTTCCTGACTGAGAAACGGCCGGATACACAGAACCTGAACTTCCAACCAAATTTGGAGCGGTCCAACCCCAGCCGAAGGATCCATCTACATAACGTTGATGATAGATTAAATCACCAGAACCGGAATTTTGAAACAACAGATCAGCCTCTCCATTAGCCAGTGCTGATATAGATGGTAGTTCCTGATTTTGGAAATATACCGTGGAAAAGGACGGAAACCAGTTCCACTCATTACCTCTCCAGTGAATAATTACATTGTCATAAGGGCCGCTTCCGCTGCCTTGTTGACGATGCCAGGCAATTTGACGCTGCGTACCGGAAAAAGGAGAGGTTATTACAGGGGTTTTATGTATATAATTGCCACCATTGGCTATGGAGGAAATATTCTCGCTTTGTGATGACCACCCATTGGCACTGGTAAAACTATTATAATAGATTGCTCCTCCGGCTTCATGTGCAAGATGTATGCGCGGCTGGCCATAGATATTAACATTGGCTGTAATGGTTGGCCGCTGATCACCGGAATAGGTTTGAGGCACATCGCCGCCGTTGTCCCATGAATCTGTATTAAAATCGTACGTATAGTAACGCAAGCCATCGTCGTCATTAAAAACCACCATCATTAATTTACTGCTGCCCGTATCGATGGAGGTGAGCGCCGGTTTGGGATCAATATTCGGACTCTTAAAAGAGACCTGCTGCATATCCGACCAAGAGGCTCCCCCATCATTACTTACGGAGTAAACCACTACGTTAAATCCATGGTGGTAATCGCTTACTTGCCATACCACGAATAATTTTCCTTCAATTTGCGTTATCGAAGGATGTGAGTGCTTCCACAAGGCCTCTGATGAAACGGTAGGATAATCAATATCTTTGTTGGACAGGCGGGTAATTTGATCTGTAGTCCAAGGTCTTCGCCGGAAATAATAAATATCATTACCAGAAGCAAACACGCCATGATGCCAAATACCTGAATCCTCATCATCAATGATATTGGCAGAATTGGTGGCGGCAAAAGCATCTCCATCCAGTGATTTTAAACTCAGTGCCAGCTCATCAGATCGCATTTGCATCGCTTTGTATACGGCTTTGAATGCGTTGAGACGGCCGTAGCCGGTATAGGGATTCCATTTTCGATTATCATCGGGGTGCTGCACATAATCATTTTTGATGTCAAAAGTATCCGGTAACACTACTTGATCGGTTGATTTGGTGAGAATATTATAATAATCGGCATAAGTTAGGTTAGGATTTATTGACACTAGCAAAGCTGCAACACCTGCAACATGAGGGGATGAAAAAGAAGAGCCTGATGAAATTCTATATTCTGTATCCTCTAAATCAATTATCGGAGTTTGACGACCAGGTGCAGCAAGATCCATAAATGCTTTTGTTCTTTCTAAGGAATCTGGGCTGAATGGATTATTGCCTGGTGAATAATTATAACTTGCAGTCCATTCTTCTTGGTAATTGCCATCTAATCTAGTTTCTGTGACAGATATTACTCTTTCATATAAGTCATAACTGTCGCCATAATTTAACGATGCTGGAATTACAGTAATTGGATTACTACTATGATTGCCGGATGCTGCAATAACTATTCGTCCTTCCTTTATCGCATTATGAATTTGTACATTTCTATCTGGAATTGAACCGCCTATAAACTTGTCGTAATTACATCTGCATTTATTTCCTCTCTTGCATCTCTAAATGAATTCTCATTGGTAGTCATTGGATATATTTCTGCATTGTAGGAGATACCCGCTAACCCTTCATTATTATTACTCGTTGCTCCAACAACACTTGCTACCTGTACACCGTGTGGACAAAATGTGCAATTTATATTTAAATCTGCCACTTGAGTAAACTCATTTTCGACAATATTTCCTCCATTCTGAGAAAGTTCTAAATCAACGTGTCTATCATAGTCGTTAGATGAAGGAAAATAATCCATTACAGCAACTCTCACCTTATTTTTGTTTGGGTCATTATGTAAACTTTCGCCCGCCAATTTCCAAGCTTTATTTAACTCCATAAATTCTACAGCCCATTGACAATCTTCCTCTTGCGATATATCACAATCAGCAAGAGGATCATTAACTTCAAGTGAAGCTGGTTCTTCCATTGCTGGACCATAAGCGAACTCAATAATATTAATGTTATTAAAAAGCCTTGAAATTTCACTAAGTTTATATTTATCATTTACCTTAAAGACAAAAACTTTAGAATCATCTGATACCTTTACTTGTTTGCCTGTTCTAATATTAGTTCTCCATATATCGCCATACTTTGCTTCTGGATAAAGCTTTTCAATACTATTAATTCCATAACGACTTTCTATTATTTTCAACACATTAGAAACTGCTTCATTCTCCGTCAGAAATACATCATTATATTCTCTCTGTCTTATTGGTTTATCATCTTTTGTTACTTTTATATTGAAACGAATAACCATATGATTACTAAATAATTCCCCCTTATCATCTATATAAATTGGATAAGTAGAATATATATCTTCTAGTTTTTGAAACTCTGCTTGTTTAGCAAAAACTAATATTGGAATTGCAACAAAAATCAGTGTAAAAAATTGAATGTTTAGTAATTTGCTCATAGCATTATCCTTTTTTAGTTAGTCTTAGTAGTATTACTTAATACACCATCTTCAATCTTGGTTATACGTTTTTATCAAAGTATTTTTCCGAGTCAAATAATGGCTCAGTACCTTTATTCTCCGTTACTTCTCTTTATCATCTATTTTATTGTTGTACCAATAAATCTTATTTCACCAGCATCATCTTGCGTGTAATTGTAGTTTCAGGAGTTTTCAAACGATAAAAGTACACACCACTACTTAGATTAATAGCATCAAAATATACCTCGTGTCGACCATTGAGCAATATTCCATTCTTAAGTACTGAGACTTCTCGACCCAGTAAATCAAAAACTGCCAAACGGACAAGTCCGGTTTGCGGAAGTTCAAATGTTATTTTAGTAATCGGATTGAACGGATTGGGAAAATTTTGATTCAGTTCAATTTCTTCCGAAACTTCTGATGAGTTCTCTGTTGAGGTATCCGCTAAACCTTCTCCCATCAATGATATGAGCAGCGGACTATCCTGATTAGGGGCATCATGGATAACTTTTAAATTAGCCAGGAATTGTCCCACGTTATCCGGAGAAAAAATAACTTCAACAAACACGGTATCACCAATTTCTATTTTTACTGATCCAGTCTCATCTGAAATACTGTATCTGCTCGGGTGTTGACCGACCAAAGAAAATTCAACTGACAAGGCGGCTCTGCCATCGTTGATGAGGCTCAATAGGAGTGTGTCCGTCTCTCCTTCAATAACCTGACCGAAATCTAGCACTTCCTGTTTGGTAAGCAGGATGGATACTTCAGGCGGCGCCACTGGATCTTCCGGATGTTGCCATTTCAACACAGGGTAGCCTCCGGTGAGTTGCCAAATATTCTCGTAATCCAGCCTGTACATGTGGATATAGGCGTTTTGACCGGTCATTTGGGCGGTGGATAAGCCAATTACTTTGTAATGATCATTAATAGCACCATCTGCGTTTTGAGAACCATCTATTTCGTTGTCCCAATAAGATTCGCTGAGACCTGATTCATAACTGGCACCTGCCAAACCTCCTACTAAGGTATCCCCTGAAAGTGAAGAAAATGCATAACTTTGAATGATACCGGTATTGCGGAAATCGAGTACAGCATCGGGCGTTCCCTGCCAACTGTGTAATCCTAATAGGCCACCAACATACTTTTTCCCGATAACTTCAGCATTTCCATAACTCATATAAATCCTGCCACCACCATTACCATATTGCTCACTATCAGCCAGATCTTCATGAAAACCAGCAATAGCCCCAACATATTTATTTCCCTCAACAATACCGCTTGCAAAGGAATGGAGAACTTCACCGCCAAAACTGTAACCGATAATGATACCAACTGAATTCTCTCCAGCAATAGATGAACTTTCTAATCCAAGACGTTCTATGGTAGCCCCCTCAACATATCCGAATAAACCGATATTATCAGAACTTCGGCTAATAAACAAATTGGATATTATGTTTTCACCACCATCATAACTACCGGTAAATGGATTATTTGAATCTCCAATCGGCTCAAACCCCTTCCCATCATTCCATTCCGCCGTCACGGATGCATCAATATCGGCGATCTGAATAAAGTGCTTATCCAGATAATCCGGGTTGTTGATGGCTTGCAGTTGTTCAATGGTTTCGATTTGGTAAGGATCATCTTTCGTACCCGAACCGCCGGCAAATTGGGCTTGTGCACAAAAAGGCAGAAGCAACAATATTACGGTAAATATGCGGAGTATAAATTTCATCATCACCAGATTTAACTGTTTTTTTAAAAAAAATATGTTTTGAAATACGAAAGTCAAATATTTTTATCGAGAAAAAAACATAACTACTTATTAAGCAAACAAATTGCTCCCTCAAAAATACCAATATCCCCAAATTTACAAACTTATTACCCGTAGATTGAATAAGTAAGCAAATAATATACTTATTGAACACGAGGAATTTGGTTCACCCGGGATTTAATAAGTACATACTTATCCAAACAAAACTTCCCAAACTCAACCCCAAAATCTCAATTCAAAGAAAGCGTATTGGTGCACCAGGCAAGTTCGACGGGATCGTTGGAGGCGATTACGACCATGCTGCCATTTTTGTAGAAATCATCCACAACTTTGTGGAGGTTTGCTTTCCCGCTGCTGTCCAGATTGGTGCCGGGCTCATCCAGGAAGAGGATTTTTGGTTTTACTACAAAAGCGGAGGCCAGTTTTACGCGCTGTTGTTGTCCGCTACTGAGGGCTTTGTACGAGTGCGTCAGTTTTCGGTCCAGACCAAGGTTTTTTAAAAGCTGAGTAGTTTCATCAATACTGAATGGCAATCCACGAACTTTACAAAGGAAATCGAGATTTTCGGCGATAGTTAATTCTTCGTAGAGATTTATATAAGGAGCCGCAAAGCCGGAATGCGTTCTCACATCATTTTGCTTTATGGCATTTTGAGAAATCTTCCATTCGATTTTACCGGAGCTTGGCGTAAATAATCCGGCCAAACATCGTAAGAGTGTCGATTTTCCGCTACCATTAGCACCCTGAATGCCCAAAATGGCGTGTTCTGTCTCAAAATTCAGGTTTTCAAAAACCCGAAAACGCCCGAAGGATTTCGATACAGAATTCAGGGAAAGTGAAAACATAAACGGTAGATTTGATTGGATTGGTCTGTTAGGGCAGAAGGTACACAGCAGGTTATGAATACGCAACGATTCAAAGTTGTAAACGCTGTTAATCTGCTATATATTTGGCGGAAATAATAGCCCATTAAATTAATACGGCCATGAAAATAGTACGAGAGATTACGCAATCTTTACTTTCCAAACTTCCACAAGATCGAACCTATTTCCGACCTTCCGAATTGGAAGATTTGGGCTTTCCTGGTTTTTTGGTAGAACGCATCAGCTTGGAATTAGCCCGAAATCTCGCTGATTCCGTGGTGCCGCCAAATACCGATTGGGCAAATATGGATACCCGCTCCGTGGCCGATGCCTGGGAATCCTTCTTAAATGCCATTCATGCTGAAACGCGCCTGCCTTACGCCTATGCCGAATCCGTGATAGAAGCCTCTGTGGCCGATATCATTGATATGCTGGTAGAGCCACGCAAAAATATTCCGGAAATCGTATTTGGCTCAGAGTCCGTATTGGATTTAGAAAACCTGACCGAACAAACGCAATGGGTGGTGGTGTATCAACATTTTGGAAAAGCACTTGTGCGATTTGTAGAGCGCAAAAAGCTTGAATCTCTCGATAAAGAAAAAGCTACTGTGCTCTTAGAAAAAGTTGATGAAAAACTAACCGCTCATTATACTCCGCTCAATTGGGCAGTTTTGCTTGATCCCTGGTTTATACTGATGGGCAATGATATCGAATCTGATCTCTTACGTCGGTTTTTCACCGATAAAAAAATGCCCGTTATCGCTAAGCGTTTCGACAGAGAAGATGGAAGCGTTGATCGTACCCGATTTATTGAGATTTTATCCAAGCCAGATTTTTCTTCCGAAGATGATTTAGCCCCGGCTCGTTTAGCTGATATTCGTTCTGATGACGACGATGGTGAGCCACTCGCATCTGTGGCTGCATCCAAGTTGGAATCCAGTGATGAGGACGACGAACCTATTTTGAAACGCTACAGCGCCGAGAATTCTGAAGAATCTGAGCCAAAACTAGCAGACCTCCGTGCTGACGAAGATGATGAGGATAGTGGCGACTCGGACTCAGTTCCTATTTGGCAGCGTTTTGTTGCGTCTGATGATCAAGAGGAAGAAAAAGAAGACATTGCGCCGGAACCGGAATCCCAAACTGAGGATACCGAATACGAAGAAGAAGAGCCCGAAATTTTTGAGGATGATGATTACGAAGAGGAAGAATTGGGCGAGCCATTGGATACCGAACCCATCATTGATTTGACAAAACCCTCCGAAGAAGAACAGAAAAATGAGAAACTGCACAATCTGCTTCGAAATATCGATGATCGAAAATCCTACTATATAGATATGTTATTCGGCGGCGAAGAAAATGCTTTTTATAATGCGATGGAAGAGATTGCGGCCTGCAATGATTGGAAGGAAGCAGCACGTTATATTACCAGCGAAATTTTCCGAAGAAATATGGTAGATATGTATTCTGATGAAGCGGTAGATTTTACCGACAGAATGCAGGTTTACTTCCTCGAACAAGAAAGAGATTAATCCAAACAGAGTATTATGAGTTCTGAATCAAAAGTTGAAAAACTGAAAGCGCTTCGCAAAGAAGCACAACTCGGCGGCGGACAAGAAAGAATTGACAAACAGCATAAAGCGGGGAAATTAACTGCTCGCGAACGGATTGATTTATTGCTCGATAAAGACTCTTTCGAGGAAATTGGCGCTTTTGTAAAACACAGAAGTACAGATTTCGGTCTCGATAAACAAACCTATCTGGGAGATGGAGTTGTTACGGGATTTGGGAAAATTGATGGGCGACCGGTGTATGTATTCAGCCAGGATTTTACTGTTTTCGGAGGCTCGCTTTCTGAAACTCATGCCGAGAAAATCTGCAAGATTATGGATTTGGCAGTTAAAAACGGCGTGCCGGTAATTGGTTTAAATGATTCAGGTGGGGCAAGAATTCAGGAAGGCGTGGCATCCTTAGGTGGCTATGCGGAAGTTTTCTGGCGTAATTCTATGGCAAGCGGAGTAATTCCTCAAATTTCTGCCGTTATGGGTCCTTGTGCCGGTGGTGCAGTGTATTCTCCGGCTATCACCGATTTTATTTTCATGGTCAAAAAGACCAGTTTTATGTTCGTTACCGGACCAAATGTGGTAAAAACAGTAACCCACGAAGAAGTAAGTTCGGAAGATTTAGGCGGGGCTTCTGCGCATTCCACCAAATCCGGAGTGGCGCATTTTGCCAGTGAAAACGATGCGCATTGTTTGCAGCAAATTCGTGCATTGATGAGTTATCTCCCACTAAACTGTGAGGAAAAACCACCAAGATTTGATTCTGCAGAGCCGGACGCCGCCAAAGCCGAAGCGCTCGACACAATTGTGCCGGATAATCCCAACAAACCTTACGATATAAAAGAAGTTATCGAAGGCGTACTGGATAAAAACTCATTTTACGAAGTCCATGAGCACTATGCCGATAATATCGTTGTTGGATTTGCCCGTTTGGATGGACGAAGCGTTGGTGTAGTGGCAAATCAGCCATTATCCCTGGCAGGATGTTTGGACAACGACGCTTCCGTAAAAGGCGCCAGGTTTGTTCGCTTTTGTGATGCTTTCAATATCCCATTGGTAGTTTTTGAGGATGTACCCGGATTCTTACCCGGAACTGATCAGGAATGGGGTGGAATTATCAAACATGGCGCAAAATTGCTGTATGCCTTTTGTGAAGCTACAGTGCCAAAAGTTACGGTAATCACCCGAAAAGCCTATGGCGGTGCTTATGATGTGATGAATTCCAAACACATTCGCGCAGATTATAATGTAGCCTGGCCGTCTGCTGAAATCGCCGTAATGGGAACCAAAGGTGCTGTAGAAATTATCTTCCGTCGGGAAATTGCATCGGCTCCGGACGGCGAAGTAAAGCAAAAGGAATTAGAAGCGTATTACGAAGAATTGTTTGCCAATCCTTATCGTGCGGCAAATCGCGGCTTTATTGATGATGTGATTTTGCCATCAGAAACACGTCAAAAACTCATCAAAGTCATGGAGACGATTCAGAACAAAGTTGATAACGTGCCCCGTAAAAAGCACGATAATTTGCCCTTGTAGGTTTTAAATCTAAAGGTAAAAAGCCCGCCTTGGTGGACGGATATAATCCGCCTTGGTATTCATACTCAGGCGAAAAATGAAAAAGAGTTGCTTTATCATCCAAAGCATAAATGCTCTGGATGTAGATCCATGCATTTGAAAATGCATTTTTTTACAGCTAGGAATAGGAATCATAACTTCCCAAAAATAATTTGCGGAAGATTAAATTTTAAATACTCATTCATAGAGCTTGTAAAAAGGCAAAATCGAGAAATCCGCCTTGGTATTCATACTCAGACGAAAATCTTAAAGCACGTTAACTTCACGTTCGAGTGTAATCCCGAATTTTTGGCGAATATCGGCTATGATGTTTTCTGATAAATCAAAAATATCGCTGCCTTTGGCACCACCGTAATTGACCAAAACCAAGGCTTGATTTGCGTGGACGCCAAAATTTCCAAATCGTTTGCCTTTCCAACCGGCTTTTTCAATAAGCCATCCGGCCGGGATTTTCACTTCCTCATCTGAAATTTCATAAAAAACGATCCCGGAGTACTCTTTTTGAATATCTCTGAGTACAGATTTTGGCACTATGGGATTTTTGAAAAAACTACCGGCATTTCCAATCTCTTTTGGGTCAGGAAGTTTGCTCTGCCTGATTTCGCACACTGCTTTGGATACATCCGTAATGGTAGGTTTTGAAACACTATTTCTTTCTAGAGTCTGGCGAATAGCGCCGTAATCTAAATTTAGGACGGGATTTTTCCGCAGTTTTAGCGTGATTGATGTGATGAAGAATCGATTTTTAAGTCGTTTTTTGAAAATGCTGTCCCGGTAACCGAATTCACACTCAGAATTTGTGAACGTATGTTCTTTGGCTTCAAAAAGGTCTATGGCAGTTAAATCCTGAAGAACGTCCTTTAATTCAACGCCATACGCTCCGATATTTTGCATGGGAGCGGCGCCGTTTTTCCCGGGAATCAGGGAGAGGTTTTCAATTCCACCGAGATTGTGTTTGAGCGCAAATTGTACCAAATCGTGCCAAACCACACCGGCATCCGATTTCACCCAAGCGTATTCTTCATCTTCTTGGATAATTTCGGTGCTGTTCATTTCGGCAGAGAGAATCGTGCCGTTAAAATCTTTGGTGAACAACAAATTACTTCCGCCGCCAAGAATGAGATGGGGAAAGTCTTCTATGTTTATTGCATCCAGATAGGAAAGAACAGCATCAGAACTGGAAAAACGTACGAGTTCTCTGGCTTTGGACTTGATTCCAAAAGTATTGAGAGATTCCAGGTTGGCGTTTTTAATGGAAGTGTAACCACGATTATTCATGCGCAAAAGGTAAGGATTTCAGGCATTAGGTATTACAACCTTATCATTGAAATGGATATTCGTGCGAATCAAAATTTAAATTACAGTTTTAGTGATAATGCAACTTTGAACTCAACTGCTACTAATCCTAAAATAACAAGAATTTCAGCCACGAAATAAGCAAAGCCTAGACTTGTGAGAGAGGCATGGTGCATAATCATCAGAATTAAGGTCAGAACGCAATAAAGTAGATTTACTATACTAATAGTGAATAAAAAAGGAGCTTGGTTTTTATTTAGTGAGAAAAAACAAAAAGCAGAATACACCATAAAGCATAATGCAAGAGCCGCCAGCCAATTGAGAACTTCTATGGGCATCCCAAAATAATCGTTGTAGGTTCTGAGAATAAAAAATAAAAAAGAAGCTGTGACCAAGGCTCCGATGCTGTCGGTTAAGAAAAGCTTGGACGGATTATTTTTGTAAAAAGTGATAATTCTTTCAGTCAATAAATGGGCCTTTTTATGGAATTAATAGTTTTTTTTGCCCGAAAAACTATTCATGGGCTGTTTTTGTAAAAGCTTGATTTCAATTGAGTTTATAAAGACTAGTTTGAAAATAATAATTTACTTATGACATATATTTTTTTATAATCCGAAATGTAAATAAACTGAAAAGAGCAAAAAGCCTTATCGATAGCTTTACTACGGATAAGCTGATGTATAGATGGTAGGTTAACGTTGGAATTATGGGTTCGAATCCAAAAAGACTAATAATAATTGAAGATCATGACTCTGTTCGGGTAGTAATAGAGCAAACACTAATCAATTCCGGATTCATTGTAGAAAGCTTCGACACTGCAATTAAAGCTCTTGATGTCATTCGTAAAAATCCGCCGGATGCACTTCTTTTGGATTACAAACTGCCTGATTTAACCGGTGAAGAGGTAGTCCATGTATTGCAAAACGAAAAAATCAAGGTGCCATTCGTAGTTATGACGGCCTATGGTAGTGAGGAATTAGCCGTTGATATGATGAAATTGGGAGCCGTTGATTACATTTCAAAAGATGAAAACCTCGTAAAAAAGCTCCCCGTAATTTTTGAGCGATTATTTCAACAAGAACGCATAACTGAGCTTTTGAGGACTTCTGAGCAACGTCTTCGGGAAAGTGAAACTCGAATCAGGCAAATAACTGATACGATTAATGATGTTTTCTACTTGTATAACATTAAAGAAAAGAAGTATGAGTTTATCAGCTCAAATTGCATCGATATTTTAGGTGTAAGCGATTCGTACTTCTATAATGGTGAGAATTATTCTCAAAACTTTGTTCATCAGGATGATTTAGAAAAAGTGGTTCAAGCTGTAGCTAAGGTAGATGCAGGTGAAGCATTTGATATAGATTTCCGAGTCTGGAGAGGCGAAGAATTACGCTGGATGAATGAAAAGTCATTCCCCATTTTAGGATCGGATAATAAGCCTGAGAAAAATTCCGGCATTATTAGAGATATAACAGATAGGAAAACAGCTGAGCTCAAGATGAAAGAGCTTTATGAAGATACTATCAAGTTAAATAAAATGATGAATGGGCGAGAGGAACATATTCTTGAGCTAAAACAGGAAGTAAACCGTTTGTCTGTTCAGCTTGGGAAAGGTGTTGTTTACAAAGATACTGAGGTAGCCGTATAATCGGTGCTTATTACTTTTTAATAGTCCCTGAATAACTGTGCTGATTTTTGCTCACGCAATCTGGCTATTTGGCTTTTGGGTAATGTGATTGTAAATGTACTGCCTTTATTAACTTCGCTTTGTACCTGTAGTTTCCCGCCATGCCTTTCAACAAACTCTTTGCACAAAATTAGGCCAAGACCTGTTCCATATTCGTTACGGGTTCCTCTCTTTTTAATTGATTTATCTAACGAAAATAAGTGTTTGAGTTGCGTTGGAGTCATTCCAATACCATGGTCAACAACAGTGATGACAACGTCTTTATCTGTTATTTTTGCACCGATTTCAATTTCACTGTTCTTATTCGAGTATTTGATAGCATTAGAAATAAAATTTCTGAAAATGGTATCTAACATGTCCGGATCTGCTTCAAGATTGATTTCCTGAGAGATATTATTCTGGATTTTAATATGTTTGGCTTTGGCAGTGGCATCCAAAAGCAAGACAGAATTTTGAGCCAATACGTAAAGTTGTAGATATTGAGGTTCAAATTTGATTAGCCCTTGCTGTGATCGAGTCCATTCCAACAGATTTTCCAGTAAGCGGAGTATGTTTTTGGATGTAGTGTTAATCATACTGGCAAACTTGACTCGCATAGGGTCATCCATCTCTTCGTAAGAATCTTTTAAAGTATCTGACAACTGTTGTAAAGTTCCTAGAGGACTACGCAAATCATGGGCGATGATTGAGAAGAATCGATTCTTAGTGGCATTAAGGTGGCTTAAATCTTCTTCTCTCTTTTTTAATTCGTGGGTACGTTGTTCAACTTTTTCTTCTAACTCTTCACTTTCCAATTTCAGCTGGTAATTCAAATCATAGTTTTTCCTGTTTATAGATTCTATATAGTACGCTGCCAACATATTTATGAGGTTAGCCCCAATAAAAAACGAATTGAGACTTAGCAAAAGCGTACTATTGATATCTGTGTAATAAATCAAACTGATATTGAAAAACAGAACTAATAGCCAACCGGCTACAGAGGCTCTGAGAAAATCCAGCTTTACAAAGAAATATCCCGCTGAAAACACCAACATCAAACCCAAATAGTAAGGGTAGTTGTCAGGAGCTAAAGCAAGCATTATGATGATTCCCTGACCACCAATTAAAAAAGAAGCAAAGAGAAGCCATTGCCAGATTCGTTCAAAAAATGAAAAAAACGAAGATGCGTAAACAAGCAAAAGAAATGGAATAACGACAGCAAATCGAATGAATAGAAATTGATTGGCAAGTTCTGGTACAAGAGCTACATCTAAATAGCCGAAAGCCGCATAAAGTAGGATTATTGTAGGATATGCAATTCTAAAAACAGCAAGAGAAGACTTAAAGTAATAGTCTTGATACGCTCTTTCTCTTTTTTCAGGAAAAGCGAGTTTAAGATTATTAAAGCGTTCTCTTAAGCTGAGCACGGCATATTATTGCTTGTCAATTATTTACATCATTAAAAATAATTAATATTGTGGAATATGCGAATGAATATTTGAAATTATTTTTATTATCGTGCAAAAAAATTGCATAAAGTACTATTGAATAGTTTCTAAAAAATCATCTTCTATAGGTGATATAGAAGGACCAAAATAGTGGCTAAGTACTCCATTTTCGTCAATTAAATACTTACCGAAGTTCCAGTCTGGTTTGTGTGTATTCCATCCGTTTTGATTTTCATCCAATAACCAGGCAAAGGCGGGCTGCTGGTCAGAGCCTGGGAGGACGTTTCCTTTTTTTGCTACAGGAAAAGTCACTCCGTAATTAATCTGACAAATCTGAGCAATTTCCTCATCATCACCCTTTTCCTGATTTCCGAATTCGTTGGTGGGAAACGCAATGATTTCTAAATGCTCTCCATGCTTTTCGTATAACTCTTGGAGTTCGGCGTATTGCCCTGTATATCCACAATTAGAAGCAGAATTGACCAATAACACTTTCTTCCCTCTCAATTCAGAGAAATCAAGTTTTTTGCCATTGTTTAATTCTACACGTAAATCGAAGAAAGATTTATGGGGCTTGACTTGCTCTTCATTTTCCAGAATGGTGCCATTATTGGTTTTTTTGCCCATCGTCATAGTTAGTTGATACGTCTTGCGCAAAAGCTTTTGCACCAGAGATTCATTTCCTTTTTTGCCAGCCATAAAAATTTTTTGATGAAATTTGAGGAGTATTTCGGGGGATGTTTTTTGTGATAACAATTATATCTAAAAAGGAATTCAATTTAATACTTAGATATAAACTGCCTCATATCAGTTATATTGAACTGCTAGATATCGTTTCATTGGTTTACTAGTTTCACCCATATCGAGTTTTTTTATTCTCTATGAATCCGACCATTAGAAAAAATGGCGTTAAGAACGCAACGAAATGAAGCGTTAAGAAAGAAAACACTCCGCTGATGAACTTTTAGTTAATCTTAAGGCAAAGTGGAGCATTGTTTTCTTTTAGCGAAATGCAGTGGAGTTTAGCCAATTTTTTCTCAGTCCGGTGAGTTTTGGTTACTTTTGCTCATTCAAAAGTAACAAATCAATTCTAAGGGTTTTGAAATCCAATTGTTAATAAATGAGAAACGAGAGTTTTGTTAACAATATTAGATTTGTGAGTTTCTACCACCTAATTCAACCCAAACTGCATAGATACTTT
>SKIC01000062.1 GCA_007116685.1 Balneolales bacterium | reverse complement strand
TTTTATTTTAGATGCTAATCAGGATGGTGTCTGGGCTGATACCGTCGCATTCTGGGGTAGAGATGCCGGAGATAATGTACGCCTCCTAAACGCCAACGAAAGAGTATTACTCGGTTGGTTGTCTGCAGTAGATTTCAATACTGCGACACCACTTGGTTTGCATCCTGATAATCCACTCCCAAGAAATTTATGGCTTGCTGAAGATGAAATTGGAACTCTACGAGCTGCTCTTGGAGCTTATAATCAATTGATGGCTGCAAAGGCTGCCTCTAACTCAAATGTTGCACTTGTGGATATTAATGGCTTCTTCAATGAGGTTGCTGATGCAGGTGGCGTACCAGAACTGGGACTTACCTTAGATTTGTTTACCGGAGGAATCTTCAGCCTTGATGGCGTTCACCCAGCTGATATTGCTCATAAACTAGTAGCTAATGAATTTATCGAAGTCATGAATTCTGCGTTTAATGCGAATATCCCAGAAGTTTCTGTTTCGGCAAGTACTTCTATGATGTCTCAGCGACCAAATGTTGATTTTACTCGTGTTAAAGAAAGCGGACTCTTATCAGCGTACGAGAATGCATTTTCATTATTTGTGACACAAGACTAATCTAAAACGAACCTATTGCGTGAAGGCCGTTAGACGAATTTCGTCTGCGGCCTTTTTTATTTGGGAGAAGCGCTGCCAAGCCCAAACTCTAAGTTGGCACCTGGACTTTGAGGAGATTAGGATTTTATTTTGAACCTAACTTTGTACAGTTTCTGGGGTTCACTTGAGATACCTTTGATAACATGCTCAAACTCAGAAACATCATCTGCTACTTCCTTTAAAACCGTTGCTATGCCAGTTTTATGATATAATGCTTCTGTGATCACTAAATGATGTTGCTCGGTAAGTTTCTCTAATCGAGAACAGAAATTGATTGTACTGCCGAAATAATCAATTTTTTCATCGTAAGTAAGTGCAAAGGCTTCTCCACAATGTAAGCCCATTTTAAGATTAAGTGGAATTTCGAAGTTTTTGTTATCGGCATGAATCTCATTGATAATCTGATAGCAGCCCATTATAGCATCCGCGGGAGTGTGGAAAATTCCCATAACAGCATCTCCAATGGTTTTGATTACACTGCCATGCTTCTGTTCTACACCTTTTCTCAGAATGCCAAAATGTTGCTGAATACGACTGATGGCTTCTACATCGCCTAATGAACTATATAATTTCGTTGACTCTCTTAAGTCTGTGAACAATATCACAATATTTGATACACCAAATCGCTCACCGGATTGAATCAATTGAGAGCTAAATCGTTTTCGGAATTCCGGAATGGTCGTTACCTCAGCAGCAGTTGCTATGTCACTTAAATCCGTAATATGGTGCAATTGAATTTGCGTGATCTCATCTCCGTTGATAATTCTGAGGTTCTGATTTTGTTCACACATTACCCTTGAGGTATCAGGTTTTTTTTGATTCAATCGGATGTCGTTCTCTGGATCTTGATTAGTTTTTGATACCAATTCAATTTGTGATTCCAATTCAAAACCCTTGCTGAATAATCCATATATGCCGGGTTTTAGATTCATTTTGAATGAATATTCCTCATTTGCTTGCAATATTTTTTGAAATAATATGTGCCGAGTTTCTTTGGGACCACCTGTGCAAAAAACTTCACCTGATACATTTCTTACGGATGGCTTGGGTGTGAAGGTAGCTTCAATTCCCTTATCAAAAAGAGCCTCGTAAGAAATATGACAAGCGGGGCAGTAGGCATCGCCTCTGAGATCTGATAATCTATGCTCGCTTTGTTCTGCCGAACCATGACAGCTTGGGCAAAACATACGCCATTCTAGTTCAAAAATACCCGCTACTGTAGCTGATAGGAAATGGATAAGAGTATCTTTTCGCGGTAAATCAAAAGCATCAGCAAATACATAAGGCCGAATAGCAAGCAATTCAGATTCCGGCCAATGCAAAATGGCAAATTCCACAGCTCTTTTAAATTCTTCACTCGATTGTGTTTTCTCTAATAAAACTGAGAGATTTTCAGTATGTGCATCAAACTTTTTAATTGGATCAGCTATCGCTTTGTATTTAACTGAAGACTGCTTAATGCGTTCTTTAATATTCTGGAAAGATTTATTGAGTCCACGTTTTGTAGCCAGATTTAAATAGGGTTCTAAAATTACTTTTGATATCAAATTACGAGCGTTTATTTCAAGCTCGTAAGTAACCCTGCTAATATTTTTGGTTTTAGGCGAAATGCTTACCCTATACCACATTTTTTTGATTGGGCTGGTATGAAAATCTCTGGTAACCTGATACCAATTCGGATATTCCCACTCAAAAGGACTTTCTTTGAAAGTGTGATTTTTACCTCTTAGGTTTTTCTTAGTCTGCTTGAATACGATGCCTTCCTCATCGTGCTTGTAGGTATACTTGAACTGCTCAAATACTCCTGAATCTTCATTAATTCTTCTCGTATCTGTTACATAAGGCCAAAGCACTTCAGGAGTGCCTTCAATATCCCAATACCAGATTTTTCGAATGTTTAAAGAAGACTTCAAGGTTATAAGTAATATCTTTTAATTTCTGTGGTATTTTTCCAACCCACATATATACTCATAAACTGATAATCAAAAAAACGATTTTATGTCTGAAAGAAAGTACTGGTTAATGAAATCTGAACCTTATGAGTTCAGTATTGACGATTTGATGAGCAGAGAAAATCAAACAACGTATTGGGAAGGCGTGCGGAATTATCAGGCACGCAATTTTATGCGAGACCAAATGAAAGTGGGTGATGGTGTTTTATTTTACCATTCAAGGGTAAACCCTTTGGTAATTGCCGGTACTATGAATGTGGCATCTGAACCTTATCCCGATCCTTCGCAATTTGATCCGGATTCAAAATACTTCGACGAAAAGGCTACTGAGGAAAAACCACGCTGGTTTTTGGTGGATGTACAGTTCACTCAAAAGTTTGAGCCACCGGTAACCCGTGATACATTGCAGGAAACTCCTGGTCTGGAAGACATGATGGTACTGCGCAAAGGTGCACGTTTATCCATCCAGCCTGTTACAGAACAAGAGTGGAATATTGTTCACGAACTCGCAGGAGTTGATCCCAAATAATCAGGTCAGTTTTTTAAAAAACTCAAAGGGGAGTGGTGGTTTGTTCAATGGTAAATCCCACCTGTAGCTCGTTACCACGATTTGCAAAATGAATGGTACAAAAAATAAAGACATCACCACTCCTATTCCCAAGTGTAAGCCTATGAGTGCTGTTGCAATAATCCATCGAGTTCGGTCAAACCATAGCAGAAAGCCGCATAACTCAGCAATAAGCCCATAACTGAGCATGGCAGTGGCCAGAAACCAACTTTGAAGTGCTAAGTCTTGGAGAAAATTCAGTGAGTAAATTCCTGTTGCTGATACCATAGAAGTTTGACGAGAAATTATCCACATCCATAAGTGATAGCCGTCAGCCCAAATTGACCAAGGGCTAATAATCATGGTGCCAATAAT
This sequence comes from Balneolales bacterium, assembly GCA_007116685.1. Taxonomy (GTDB): domain Bacteria; phylum Bacteroidota; class Rhodothermia; order Balneolales; family Natronogracilivirgulaceae; genus SKIC01. The sequence continues at coordinate 4,657 of SKIC01000062.1, read as the reverse complement.
TTTAACAATTCCTGAAATTGTATAGCCGAAACCCATGAAGAATAGGATAAATGTAAAGACAAATTTGATGCGTTCGGCAGGTTTTTCGAAAAACCATACACCCAGTACAAATCCCATCAATGCCATTCCCAGAAATACGGTGTCATGTGGGAGTTTTCCTAAAGAATATCGCGCCACATAATGAAGGTGTATTAATAAAAGTGCCAGACTTAGCGTGATTTTTGGTTTCCATCGGAAGTAACCACAAGCTAGTAGCACAGAAATTAGTAAAGCATTCAGATAGGGCGTAATTGATCCAAATAGAAAAGAAACTGGTAAGTAGTTAGCTAAGCCTCCGGCGTGAAAAACTTCAGTGTGTCCTGTTAATATACCCGTCCATATCCAGACGAAATAGAGTAAACCACCGTATACAAAGGCTTCAAATAGTTTGAAATGAGCGTACAAGCCTGAGGACGGCTCATTAGCATGGGTGAAAAAACTTGAAAAGAAACTATTCAAATTATTCATAATTGCCACCTAGGCTCCTGATATTGTACTACCATTTCTTTACTAACCCACAGAAGTGGCCGAATTTCCGAAACCATGATATTATCTCTCAAACCTGTTCGAATATTCACAAGACAGACTGAATTTTCATCAATTACATTTGATATCAAAGATTGCAATCCCGATATAGTTGGGTCATCCCAATAACGGGCACGTTTTACGTAATTAGAGAGGTCACTTTGACTTACTGAATGAGGAATAAGTGCAATTGCGTATTCCGATAATTCTTCCAGACTTTCAAAAGCGGCTATACTACATTCTTCCTCTGGTAAATCTAATAACAGTGATTTAGACCAATCCTTTCCACCTTCGGAAAACATTTGATAGATACTGAATGGCCAAAATTCGCCTTCGTGCGAGGCTACAAGGATAGCGTAAATCACAAAAACGCTAATAAATATCTTTTTAGTTTTCTGCAGATACATGGAAAAATTTAGTTAGGCAGATGGTTTATCACCTAAAGGCATACCCGCATGATACTCCTTAAACACCAAATCTGCATAATTATTCAGTAATTCAATTATTCTATTTTGGTCGGCTGATTTTACTACAAAACCGACATGATATCGCTCATTCATTTTCCAGACAATTTCTTGAACATCAAACTTGCTCATATCCGGATGCTCAAATCGAGCCAGGGAAATAAGAATACCGGCAAAGTCTTTACGGGCATTTGGAAGCTTCCATTCTGTACCATTTCTTACTGCAGTTTCAATTTTTGCCCATTCAGCCCATAGGTTTATTCCGGTTGCCGCCTCAATCATCACGGCTAAATGAGCCCCGCCCACTCGTGATGAAGTCTCCAGAAAGTAAAATTCACTATCTTCATGTGATTTGATGAATTCGGTGTGAGAAGCACTGTATTGCATTCCAAAAGCCTTCATTACTTTTGCATTCAGCTTCTCAAGAGTTTTTGCGTCTTTTGATTTACTATCCAATGTCATTGACCGGAATATTCCTTCTCCATGCGCAACTTCAAAAGGAGTATTTAGGTAACGTGAGGAAAGGCAAAATGCTACTTTGTTTTTGTAGGTTAGCGAATCACTGTGATAGACATCGCCGGGCCTGAATCGCTCTGCTAAATACTCATAACGCCGTTCGCCCAGGTTGTGGATTTGCTCCCAAAGTTCTTCTTTGCTGTGCACTTTTTTTATTCCAGTAGCAGAGGCTTCAGACCTTGGTTTTAGAAGCCATGGGGTAGGAGTCTCATCGGTAAAGCGGTTAATATCTTCGTTATGGAACAAAGATGTGAACGCAGGAACTCGAATTCCGGCATCTCTTGCTTGTATGCGCATCGCCAATTTATCACGAAAATAACGGGAAGTCGTTAGTCCCATTCCAGGAATCCTAAGCTCTTCACGCACCGAGGCTGCCTTTTCAACATCAAAATCATCCAGAGCAACAACAGCGTCTATTTTTCGCTCTTGCATTAGCCATGCAACACCTTTAACAATGTTGTGAATATTCTCTGGAGTATTAGAATCATCATCCATATAAAAGAACTCATCAACAGATTCTTTGGGCCATGGCTTGTCTTCCAGTTTTTTTGCGGTCAATAAATAGACAGTATTTCCGGCTTCTTTGCAGGAGCGTAAGAATTCTTCTCCTTTAAAGTAGAATGATATGCAGAGAAAAGTCAGATTGGCCATAGCTAGGGATGATTTTACGTTCTAAGGTTGTTGATAATCTCGCAAAAGGTAGGAAATAACAGGAAATTATATCTCAAAAAAAATTAACTGATTACGAACTCATTTATCAGCATATCTTTGAATCGATTACTGAAAATATAGAAATCGGTATCTACCGATAGAATGCGTTGAGTTTGCAGATGTTCGGAAACCACAACCATAGATGCATCAGCCAGATCCATTGGTACGTTACTGTATTTGCGGGTTAATTCGAGTATTCTCGCGATATCCAGACTTGATAATGAAAAAATCTCCAATCCACCCAAATCTATCCACTCCAGAAAGCCGGTTTGCGCATCGATATGGAAGCCCAGCATGTGGGAGACTTCTGTAATCACCGGCCAGGTGGTAACAGGTATTTCATTCAAAATCCGAAAATGGTCTAATGCCTGTTTATGGTAACTGTCACTTTTATCGAAAAGCGCAATTAGCGGACCTGCATCAACGAGCAGTTTTTTCACGGATACGAGTTTTTAATCTACTTTTATAGGTTGTTGAGCGGTTGTTATCACCGGAGCCTACTTTTCCAAAAAGATGCTCGCCTATGTTGTAGGGCTTTTTGTTGGTTTTTTTGGAAATATACTCAGTGAGGGCTTCACGAATGATGTTGCTCTCAGACACATTTTCTTGGATGGAAAGGTTTTTGAGCTCTTTCTCTAACTTTTCGTTGAGGCGTACTGTTTTCATAACTTTACTATTAATTAACAAACCTCTTTAATGTATTACATTTTGTATTACTTTTCAAGTGCTGTATTATTAAATATTTTCAAGGTACTGAAGTAAGAGTCGTACACCGTAAGCGGTAGCATTTTTGTTTCTTCCGAATTCGGTATCACCAAAGGCCGTACCCGCAATGTCTATATGAGCCCAAGATTTGTGATTTTCGATGAATTGCTCGAGGAATTTTCCGGCAATTATTTGTCCCGCTATCGGCTTTAGCCCAATATTTCTGAGGTCTGCTACGTCTGATTTTAGTTCATCAAAATATTCATCCCAAAGAGGAAATGGCCATACACGCTCTCCACTTTCTTCGCCTGCAGCAATTAAGCTATCAAGCAATGTCTGATCATTTCCCATCAAAGCAGCGGCACTGTAACCCAAACTCCGAACGGCCGCGCCTGTGAGCGTCGCCAAGTCTATGATGTGGTCAGGATTTTCGTGTTTTGCCATCCAGTTTAGGGCATCGGCGAGAATCAATCGTCCTTCGGCATCGGTATTTAGCACTTCGATAGATTTGCCGCTGTATGAGCCTATTACATCACCGGGTTTGATTGCCAAAGCATCTACGAGGTTATCTGTAACTGGAACTGCGGCTACCAATTCAATAGGGAGAGCCAAACGAGCAGCAAGCTCAACCGTTCCTAAAACTGCTGCGGCGCCACCCATATCACTTTTCATGTAAATCATGCTATCGGATGGTTTAATAGATAACCCACCGGTATCGTAAGTGATACCTTTACCCACTAAGCCAACTTTAGGACAATTCCCCACATTCTCTGGTTTATATCTCAAAACGATAAACTTGGCAGGGGTTTCGCTTCCACGGTTTACGGCTTCAATAGCCAGCATGCCATTATCTTTTATCCAGCCAAGGTCAAAGATGTCTGCCTCGTAAGCCCATTTTTTTGCGGATTCATTAGCCCAATCGGCAAGTGTATCTGCCGATTTTCTATTCCCGGGAGTATTCATTAAATCCATCACCCGCATTTGAACTTCTGCAACATGCTCAGCTTTAATACAAATCTCTGAGAGTTCCTGCTCTGAGATATTTTCAATATAAATTCCCAAATCAAAATCGGTTTTTGACTCTGAACGGTTTTGCTTGTAGAGCCCTCCATCGTACTCGCCAACTTTTAAACCACATAAGGCAGATGAAAGTAGCGTTTTTGAGTCGATACTTGGGCTGGTAAAAACTATAGAGCTAAGGTTTTTTAAGAGAGGAGCGTTTTTCTTCGCAAATCTTCTGAATGTTTTGATTAGCGCATCAGAATTTGTGTTTTTGCCAAGTTTGAGCAGAATAATTCGTCTTTCGCCGGTGTATAAAGTCCGAACTTCGCTATCTGATGACTCAAAATCATCTAAGAACAGCGTTTGGTTATGTAAGGATAGAGACTTGGCAATTGGCTGTTCTGCTAACGGCTTCATTTCCTCTGAAACGGGAAGAAGAACATCGCCTTGGATATCATCGAGATTTTTTACTAAGTGGGTTTTCATAATCTAAATTGAGGTTTTTATATATCCTATTCAAAAAATAACCAGCGTAAAGCGTTCGGGAATGCTTCACCCCAGGCGTGTTCGTTATGCTGTCCACCTTCTTTAATGTTCAGTTCAACGTCATGATTTTCTGATTCAGCCAGGAGATTACAGAAGTTATTAAGGTGATCAACCAACTCTTGTCCTTCATTATCGCCGCCGTATAAGTA
>SKIC01000215.1 GCA_007116685.1 Balneolales bacterium | reverse complement strand
TTGATGATCACGGTCGGCAGGAAGTTATTGACTATGTAGTTGAAAAATACGGTCGGCAAAATGTGGCGCAAATTGTAACCTATGGCACAATGAAAGCCAAAACAGCCATCAGAGATGTTGGGCGTGTTTTGGGAGTGCCTTTACAGGAAGTTAACCGAATTGCTAAACTATTTCCCGAGCGCCCTGGTCTTGATACTTTTTCCAAAGTTCTTGATCCCGAGAAAAATCCTGATACGGCAGAGGAACTCAAATCCTTATTTGATTCACCGGATTTGATGGTTCAGAGAATGATGGGTTATGCTAAAACGCTGGAAGGTTGCCCCAGGCAAACCGGAATTCACGCAGCCGGAGTTATCATTGCGCCCGGAGAAGTTTCTGAATATGTGCCCGTAGCCCTTTCAAAAGAAAAAGATGTAATTACACAATATGATGGCCCATCTGCCGAAATGTGTGGTTTGCTTAAGATGGACTTCCTTGGTCTGAGAACGCTTTCCATCCTGAAAACAGCCATTTCTTATGTAAAAGAAAACCATGGCAAGGAATACGATTTGGATGAAATCCCTCTGGATGATGAAAAGACTTTCGAATTATATCAGAGAGGCGATACAGTGGGGACATTCCAGTTTGAATCTGATGGAATGCGTAAGTATCTCAAAGAGCTCAAGCCTACATCTATTGACGATTTGATTGCCATGAACGCCCTGTATCGGCCGGGGCCCATGCAGTTTATCCCGCAATATATTGATTGTAAACACGGTCGGACGGAGGTGACCTATCCGCACCCCATGCTCGAAGAAATCTTGAAGCCAACGTTTGGTATCATGGTTTACCAAGAGCAAATCATGCAGGTAGCTCAGAAAATGGCGAATTATTCACTGGGTGAAGCCGATATTTTACGCCGTGCCATGGGTAAGAAAAAAGTGGAGGTTATGGATGAGCAAAAGAAAATCTTTATCTCCCGTGCCCTTGAAAATAACGTTGATAAAAACATTGCTGACGAAGTTTTCGATAAAATGGCCTTCTTTGCCGGTTATGGATTCAATAAGTCTCACTCGGCAGCATATTCGGTAGTTGCGTATCAAACGGCGTATTTCAAGGCCAATTATACAGCTGAATACATGGCCGCTGTGTTAACGCACAATATGGGAGATATTAAGAAAGTATCTCAGTTTATTGAAGAATGTCAGCATTTAGGAATTCCTGTTGATCCCCCGAACGTAAATACCGGTGCCGGAAATTTTGTGGTTGTCAACGAGCGGATTCAGTATGGGATGTCGGCGATTAAAGGAGTAGGGGGAAATGCTGTAGCTGCTTTGGTGGAAGAGCGCGAAGAAAACGGCACGTTCAATTCCCTATTTGACTTTACAGGCAGGGTTGATACGCGAACTTGCGGAAAAAAAACGCTGGAAAGTCTCATTATGGCCGGGGCTTTTGACAGCATCCACAGTAATCGAGCCGTGTTGTTTGAAAGTATTGAGGATGCTATTCAATATGGTAATCGTAAGCAGCAAGACAGCATGTTGAATCAGGCTAGCCTATTTGGCGGACCAGACAGTGATATGGCTGAAGCTGAGCCTAAATTGCGAGAAGTGACCGCCTGGTCAAATATGGAGCGCCTTAAAAAAGAGCGCGAACTAATTGGTTTTTACCTGAGCGGTCATCCACTCGATAAATTCAGAGATGATATTCGATTATTTTGCTCACATTCTTTGGGAGATTCTTTAGCAGGATTGGCAGAACGAACTTCCGTTATTTGTGCCGGAATTATCACTTCTGTAAAGCAAGTCCGCGATAAAAAAGGGCGCCCATTCGCATTCTTGACTTTAGAGGATGATAAAGGCTCCACTGAGGCCATTGCCTTTTCGGATGTGTTTGATCGCCACATGAATCTTTTGCAAGTAGATAATATCGTTGTAATAGATGGGAGTGTGGATTCCAGATCTGGCGAGCCGAAAATTATTGCCAAATCCTTCGAAAGAATTGAAAACATGCGCGACAAAAACCAAACGAATATTCGATTACGATTACGTTTGGAAACGAATACCTTGGAAAATGATCACTTATTGGATTTAGCCAGCATTTTAGAAAGGCACAGAGGCGCTTCGCATGTTGTATTGGATGTGATTAGCCCGGAAGCCGGTGAAATAAAAATGAACGTCAGAAAGTATGTGGTTGATCCTTCGGATGAGTTGGTACGCAACCTGAGGTCAATAATAGGTCCAGAGAATGTCTACTTAGAAAGATCCTCTGTTTAACTGATTATCAGATTCAGGAAATGAGTTATGTGGGTAATTTAAGTGTCGATATACCTTGGAATGCATAGCTCAATTATATGGTTTCTTTTATATATAGATTTTAATATGTTTAAAGAGAAATAAAAATGGGATTAATCCCAAAAAAGATTTAACAAAAACAAAGATATAGAAAGAATAATAGATTATGGGCAAAGCAATTGAATTTACAGATGCCAACTTTGACGAAGAAGTTTTGAACTCAGATCAACCCGTTTTGGTTGACTTTTGGGCAGAATGGTGCGGACCTTGCCGCATGGTAGGCCCGGTAGTAGAAGAATTGGCCGGTGAGTTTGAAGGAAAAGCAAAAATTGGAAAAGTAGACGTGGACTCAAATCCTCAGGTATCTATGAAGTACGGTATCAGAAGTATTCCTTCTCTTTTGATTTTCAAAGGCGGCGAAGTTGTTGACCAGGTTGTTGGAGCAGTTCCTAAGGCACATCTGAAGGGAAAACTAGACGCTCAATTGGCTTAAAATATTTTAGCCAATTTACTTATTTAGTTAAAGCAGTCTTCGTTGGAAGGCTGCTTTTTTTGTGTCCTAAAGTTTTTGAATTTTGTGAACTGTCATTCATCACAATAAAAAGGCTTCCCTGAATGAACAGAGAAGCCTAGTAAAGAAATCTAAAAAAATGAATTGATTACTTAATCAGAGACATTTTGTTAGTCATCATAACATCACCTGCGGTAAGGCGGTAGATGTATAAACCACTGCTTAGAGCAGAAGCGTCGAAAGTAACTTGATGAGATCCACCAGAAACTACACCATCAACCAAAGTAGCAACTTTGTGACCTAATACATTGAATACTTCAAGAGTAACTTGCTGAGAGGTAGGAACAGCAAATTCTATGTTAGTAGTAGGGTTGAATGGGTTAGGGAAGTTTTGAGAAAGAGCATAGCCCTCAGGAATATCGTTACTTGGAGTTGAAGTAGGCTCGCTTGTAGCATAAGCACGAATAATGAATGCAGCACCAGTCAAAACTTCACCACTAGATAATTCAACTCCACCAAAATCAATAAAGTTTTCACGATCAGCAGTCAACCAGTTGGTTCCGGCAGGTGCTGGACCCGCAGCATCGGCAGGTTTTGTGAAAACTACTCTGGCATTGCTATCAGTTGAAGTAACAATATAGAAGGTAGAACCTTCTGCCATTTGAACAGGGCTTTCAAGTTCAAAAGTGATTATAGATACAGAACCAGCACCTGTTTCAACTTCTACTTCAAATTCAGCAACAACAGCATTATCGAATGGATTTTCTTCTTCACCTACTAGAACTGAAATTTCATAATCATAAATTTCACCGGCAGTAAAGAAATAATGCATTACATGAGAAAGAACAAATCCTCCCTCAGGTACAGTAAACTGTAAAACCTGATCAAGTGAAGATCCGAAACTTACAGCACGAAGTGGTGAAGGGGTTTCATAATAGGAGAGAGAATCAATAAATACCGGTCCGTCTTCCATCAAGGAATAAGTTCCGAATTCAACACGATCGATTACGTGTTCTTCAACTTGGAATTGCGCAATTGCAGATCCTGCAGTCATGAATATAGCAAGAGACAATGCACATAGCATTTTGTAAGTATGTTTCATAATAAACTAGATTAGTGTGTTGGTAAGAGAAAGAAAGAATTTGTTTTTTTTATTTAAAAAAAACAAAAAAAAGCTGTTACCATAAAAGTAACAGCTTTAAAAGTACTTAAACGATACAGTGTCAATTACTTAACAAGCATCATTTTTTGTGTTTGAGTGAAGCTACCAGCGTTCATTCTGTAGATGTACATACCTGAAGTCAGGTTTGCAGCATCAAAAACAGCTGTATGAGAGCCAGCAGAAACTACACCATCAACAAGAGTAGCAACTTTTTGTCCTAACATGTTGAACACTTCGATAGTTACCTGTGATGTTTGTGGAACAGTGTAAGAAATGTTAGTAGTAGGGTTGAATGGGTTAGGATAGTTTTGAGAAAGCTCAAATCCTTCAGCCATCTGCTCAACTTCTGTAGATGTAACTACACCAGTTCCAGTTACGCTGAAATCATCAACAGCAGTTTGGAAACCATCACTCCACTCCTGAATAATGTGGAAACGAACGGTGCTTTCTGCATATTCTGTGATATCGAAAGTAACAGGAGCATCAAAGATATTATCACCTAGTTGCTCGCCGTCGAGTCTACCTAAAGTAGAAATACCACTTTCAGTTTCGATTAAAACAGTTTGGATAGTGAACCATCCATCATCTGCACTATGACCAAACCAATGCCAGAAAGAAAACTCAAGACTTTCTGCCTCAGGTAGTTCCACTTCTGGAGTTGTTAGATATGCGTTACCAATTGCTTGAACGTTCCAAGTTACGAAAACTGAAGCGTCGCCAGTTCTTACGTAGGTAGGGTTGAAATCTGTAACAGTTTCGTCGCTATATAGAAACCATTGTGCTTCGCCTTCCTCTGAAGGAGCAACGTTGTTTCCTTGGGTGTTATCTGCTTTACCAGCAAACCAACCATCTGGAAGTTCTGTCGTTGCATCTTCAAAACTTTCTGACCAAATAACAGTTACGTCTTCGTCATTTTCAGGAATAGCAATAACCGGACGGTCAATTTGTACAGGTCTTTCGTCAGTAACAAATTGAGCAGTAGCATCTAAGCTGAATCCGCCTGCTAATACAACAGCACCTACCGTAAGTAAGCATTTTTTGTAGAATTTAATCATGTCCTAATAGATTAGTTAAGTGTTTTCATGACGTGATTTTGTCATAGGTACTATTTAAAGACATATATCAACAATAATCAACCCCTATCTTACTAAAATGTTAATTTTCTCAGATAGGGGTTGATTTTCTAATTCTAAAAGTTCCAAAAAAGGGGTTTTAGCGAACGAATACTCTGTAACCCCAGGGTTCTATCTCAAAAACCTCATTATCGCTTAGATTCATCCCAATACCGGAGAATAATTCAGTGTATGAGCCGGCAATTAGAGAATTGCGAACATTTGCTACTACAGATTGATCTGTTACGTTGACGATTACAAAAACTTTGTCATCGCCTCTTTCTCGCACGAACATATATAAGGTATCATCCTGATCAGAAGAAATACGTTGCATAGGTCCGCCGTGCAAACCATTCCACAGTGCTCTGTTATCACGATTCAAATTCAGAAGTTTAGAGTAGAGGTCCATGAATGGAGAATCGAAATCCCATATAATTTCATCCTTCTCGAAAAACTCTAATCTGTGGCTTAAACCAACTTCTTGTCCGTTATAAACAAGTGGCATACCCTCAATAGTAGATGCTAAAACAGCAAATGCCATTACTCCATCGCCCAATCTTTCGAAAACAGTGCCATTCCATGAGTTTTCATCGTGGTTTGAAGTAAACTGCATCATATAAGTATGAGCCGGAAATCTATCTCTCATTCTATCGAAGCGCTCATCAAATTCAGCAATGCTTATTCTGCCTTGTGCCAGGGCATTCATTTGGTGGTGCAAATCCCAGGCATACGACATTTCAAAGGCTTTTTCGTTTAAAGGCGGATATTCTGCTTCAGCAAGCATGAAAACGGGCTTAATGGCATCTAATTTTTCTCTGGCTTGATTCCAAAATTCAGTAGGTACCAAATCCGCAACGTCAGCACGGTAACCATCAATGTTGAATTCACGCACCCAGTATTCCAAAGCATCGGTCATGGCTTCCCATACATCAGGGTTTTCGTAATCTAATTGAATTACATCAGACCAATCAGTACCTCTTGGAGGTATAAAGTTGCCATTTTCGTCCAATTCGTAAAATTCAGGATTAGTTTCAGTCCATGGATGATCCCAGGCGGTATGGTTAGCAACCCAGTCAAGAATTACGTACATGCCTAAACCATGCGCTTTTTCAACTACAGCACGAAAATCATCATGAGTTCCGAATTCAGGATTTACACCTTTGTAATCCAGTACAGAATAATAACTACCTAAAGTGCCTTTTCGCTCTACTTCGCCAATTGGGTGGATAGGCATAAACCAAAGAATACTGACCCCCATGTCAGCAAGGCGGGGCATGTGCTCCATAAATGCTTCAAAAGTTCCTTCTTCTGTAAATTGGCGGGTGTTTACTTCATAAATTGTGGCATTCTTAGCCCAATCCGGAGTGTTAAGTGGTGTTTCTACCACATATGAATCTGTTTCACCATTGCAGGACCACAGAAATAGCGCTGCGATAATTGCTATTAAAATTTTCTTCATCATTATAATTCAGTTTGTTTCGGGTTTATTCGTGAGAATATCATATCAATATAAGAAATGAATGTGTTACAGAGGGATAAATTCAAAAGCTATCAAACTCTGCTTATTTCAACATCTACTGTAGGTTTCTTATGGATCGTTTCTCAGAAAAGAGAAGTTTAATCTTACCTCGATATATGAATTTGATGTTGTAACAAGTATTTTATAAATAACTGATATGATTGCGCTTGAGAGATATGAAAAACTACTATTTCTGTTCGATATCTACTTTGATATTATGTATATTTAGAATCAATAAAAATAAACGATTTTAAATCTCACCCTGTTAATATGATTGTAAAAGGGTGTATTACTCGAAAATTTTAACACAGAATCCCAACCATAAACACTGCTAAATATTATGAGCGAGACTGAAACCTTAGAGAGTATGGTGAAACAGCCATACAAATATGGCTTTAAGACAGAAGTGGAATACGATGATTTTCCAAAAGGACTAAACGAAGACATCGTTCGGAAAATATCTGAAATCAAGGACGAGCCTGAATATATGCTGGAGTTTAGACTGAAGGCATATAGGCAATGGAAAGAGATGAAAGAGCCTAAATGGCCAAATGTTGACTATCCACCTGTTGATTTTGATAAAATCCAATACTATTCCGCTCCAAAACAAAAACCAAAAGTTGACAGTCTTGATGAAGTAGACCCGGCAATTTTGGAAACCTACGAGAAATTAGGAATTCCACTTAGTGAGCAAAAAATGCTTGCAGGTGTTGCTGTTGACGCTGTTTTTGATTCGGTTTCTGTTGCTACCACCTTTAAAGAGAAATTGAAAGAGGCGGGAGTAATTTTCTGCTCAATTTCTGAGGCAATTAAAGAATATCCAGATTTAGTGAAGAAATATCTCGGTAGTGTTGTGCCTGTTGGCGATAATTTCTACGCTGCCTTGAATTCAGCGGTATTCTCCGATGGCTCATTCGTATACGTACCGAAAGGCGTTACCAGCCCTATGGAATTGTCAACCTACTTCCGCATTAATAATGAGGAATCAGGGCAGTTTGAGCGTACTTTGATTATCGCAGAAGAATCCAGCTATGTTAGTTATCTGGAAGGTTGTACAGCGCCTCAGTTCAGTAGCAATCAACTCCACGCTGCTGTTGTTGAATTGGTAGCATTAGATAATGCAGAAATCCGTTATTCAACCGTACAAAACTGGTACGCCGGCGATGAGAAAGGCGTTGGAGGAATCTACAATTTTGTAACCAAAAGAGGATTGTGCAAAGGTGACCGCTCTAAAATCTCATGGACACAAGTAGAAGCGGGTTCTTCCATCACCTGGAAATACCCAAGCGTTATCATGAAAGGTGATAATTCCATCGGTGAGTTTTATTCAGTAGCTGTTACCAATGACCGTATGCAGGCAGATACCGGTACAAAAATGATTCACCTTGGCAAAAACACCAAGAGCACAATCATTTCTAAAGGGATTTCAGCGGGTGAATCACAGAATTCTTACCGAGGTCTCGTAAAAATCGGACCAAATGCATCCGGTGCCCGGAATTATTCCGTTTGTGATTCCATGCTGATTGGAGATCGCTGTGGAGCGCACACTTTTCCTTACATAGAGTCTAAAAATCACACAGCAAGTGTTGAGCACGAGGCTACTACATCAAAAATTGGAGAA
>SKIC01000100.1 GCA_007116685.1 Balneolales bacterium | reverse complement strand
TAGATGCAATTTTATGTTTTGTTCGAGAGGGAATTGAAAAGACGATGAATTTGTATAACAAGAAAACCTAAACCTTGTAGCGAATTTAGAATGGATATTTTCAAACTGATTTTTGAACACGACATACTCTTAGAACACCTTTCCGGTGTTGAGGACCCGCGCCATACAGCCAAAAAAGAAGCAAGTCTGGAAGATTTTCTCAAGCCGGCTAAAACCTACACCAAATATTATCTCACGGGTACTAAGTTGGATGAGCAGAAATTTGGACTCTCAGCTTTAGAAACTTACCAAGATATTTGTGATACTCTATCCTCCATATTTGCTGATAAAAATGTGTATAGCAGCAATGGCGAATTGGTTGAAAACTTATCAGATGCTCTGCAAGAAATTCAGATTCATGATCATCTGATTATTGGAACTGGTGATGCTCCTGAATCACGGCTAGTAGAAGCGATTCGTTTAAACTCAGATAAAAACGTAAGAGATGTATTACCTGAGTTGACCGAACTTATGGATTTGGGCTTTGTGATATTATATGCTGAAAATGCGCATCACGGCAAGGATTTTCACTTTTTCTCTGCTCGAAACTTATATGAGTTCTTCTTTGAGAAATTTCAGCCAATGACGAAGAAGCCGACTTTTCGGTATTTCAGCATTAATGGCAAAAAAGTAGGCAGCGAGAGAACCTTCTATTTCGAAACCTGGACCTTGCATCGTCCGCCTCACGGTTTTGAAGAGGTTACAATCGATTCCAAACTCCGATAAAAACTACAGCAACTCGCTGGCTAAATTTGCCAAAGGCGAACGCTCACCTTTCTCGAGATTGACATGGGCGTATAAGCGTTGGTTTTTAAGTTTCGAAATCAAATAGGATAGTCCGTTACTCTGAGAATCCAAATACGGCGTATCGATTTGGTGGATATCACCGGTAAAAATGATTTTGGTTTGATCGCCGGCTCGTGTGATGATGGTTTTTATCTCATGCGGCGTCAAATTTTGAGCTTCGTCAATGATGAAGATGATATTTGACAAGCTACGCCCTCTAATGTAAGCCAATGGTGTTATGAATAGCTTTTCCTGCTGCACCATTTCCTCAATCTTTTTGTAGTCTTTATCCCGTTCGTTAAACTGGTTTTTGATAAAGTTGAGGTTATCCCAAATGGGTTGCATATAAGGATTTATTTTTGAATTGATATCTCCGGGTAAATATCCAATGTCTTTATTACTTAATGGAACAATTGGTCTGGCAAGATAAATTTGCTTGTAATTTCTGCGTTGTTCCATCGCTGCGGCGAGAGCCAGTAGTGTTTTCCCTGTTCCTGCCGGACCACTAATAGTTACAAGTTGCACCTCTGGATTCAAAACGGCGTGCATAGCGAAAATCTGTTCGGCATTTTTGGGTTGTATACCGTAACAAATTCGTTTATCAACCCGCTCAATCAATCCGGTTACCGGATTATAATAGGCCAGTCCCGATTTATTACTGCTTTTGAAAATGAAATATTGATTATTCGGCGGGGTATCCTCGAAAACCGCATCAGGAGCAATGCCATGATTTTTATACAGGTTGTCGATTACTTTATTCGTGACCTGAATTTCAGCGTTGCCTTTAGGCAGATGTTCCACATCCTTAATTTTTCCGGTCTCGTAATCTTCTGCCTGAAGGTTCATCGCTCTGGCTTTCACCCGAAGATTAATATCCTTAGTTACCAGTATAACTTTCTTTTTACCTTCGTTTTTAGCCAGAGTAAGAGCGGTATTCAGGATGGTGTGATCATTTTTCTGATTCCCAAACGTAGTCTGAGTATCAAGGTTTTTATCCTGATCAATGAGAACCCTGAACTTGCCATGAGTGCTACCATTTAACGGAATCCATTGATCCATAAGGTTTTTATCCGACATACGATCCAACCCACGAATAAATTCTCGAGCGTGGTAGTTAATGATGTCGTTTCCTTTTTTGAATTGATCGATTTCTTCAAGAACGGTAATGGGAATTGCTACGTCATGTTCCTGAAAGTTGAAGATTGATTTGTTATCGTGTAAGATAACGGATGTGTCCAGTACAAAAATCTTCTTAGCTTTTTTGGGCATATAAGTAAATCAAAGCTTGGGTTTCTGGTTGGTGCATCATACGCAATGCTGATTAGAAATGTCAAGCGATGATTTATATTTTATTAGAAACATAATCCCATGACTGTAAAATCATTAAATAAATATCACCTGATACTGGTTTTCTCATTTCTCATTATAGACTTGAGTGTGGATGCGGGAGAGTTGGATGAAATTCCTGTATATGTGGTGAGCCATGCGTGGCATACGGGAATTTCTATTTCTATGGAAGATTGGGAAAAAGCCGGCGGAGAACATTTCCCGCATTTGGAAGAAATGGCCTTTATTGAATTAGGATGGGGAGATGAGAGATATTACACCCATCGTGGCTTTTCTTTATGGCTGGGAATCAGAGCTTTGTTGTGGCCTACTTCATCAGTAATGCATGTGAGTGGTTTTCTACAATCGCCGGAAAAATCCCTTACTCAAGAGAGGGTGACAAAAATTTATATCTCCCAAAATGAGCTGAAATCGTTAGTCAGTAAACTGATGGGCTATTTTACAAAGGTTGATGGTCAGATTGTAGAATTCTCAGATCAAGGCTTATACGGTATGGGTATTTTTTATGAATCGACGGCTTCTTATCACTTATTTCATACCTGTAATGTGTGGACGGCAAGAAGATTACGTGAGATTGGAGTTGAGGTACGACCCTGGCGGTCGATTACAGTGAGAGGTTTGGTACGTCAATTGCAGTAGCACTAACGTCTTTTTAACTAAGGTGCATTACAATTCGGAGCGTAAGGATGACAAAATCAAAGAAAGAAACAACCCCTAAGGGAATCAGTAGAATTGATTCCGGTTCTACTCACGGATGGTATGTGAGAGTGTATAGAAATGGAAAAACGTATTCGAAACTGTATTCTGACAACAAGTATGGCGGCAAAGAAAAAGCTCTGAAATACGCAGAAAAGGCCAGAGAGATGGCTCAGGAAAGCATTGAGAAAATCCCCAAGAAATATACCAAGCGTATGGTAACGAAAACCAAGCGCAACAAAACGGGTATTGTTGGAGTTAGCCGAACTCGTAAAAAAAACCGGAGTGGAAAATTCAGCGAATATTTTCAGGTTACATGGACTGCAGACGAAGGAGTAGTCAAAAATCGTCAGTGGAGTATTAAGAAGTACGGAGAGCGTGAAGCTTTAAAAATGGCAGTTATGTTCAGAGACGAAGTTATGCAGGAAAAATTCGGTGAGCGTTACGAGGAATGGAAAAGGGAAGAATTTAAAAAAAGACAAAAAGAGCAGCAGAGTTCCTGAATTTGAGATTCTTAATATTTCGATAACATATTAGTAAAACAGAGTTAACATATGATCAGTTTCTTTGGGTTGAATTAAGCACCCTTAGAAATTATGAGAAAAAAGTTACTTTCGGCATCACTAATAAGTCTATTATTATTAGTTCTTAACTGCTCTTTAACCTATGCCCAATCTACTATAAGGGGTACTGTTTTAGATGCAGAAACATCAGAGCCTCTCACTGGAGCAACCATTCTTCTTGTTGGAACAAACCACTTTGCAATTGCAGGTTTGGACGGTTCGTTTTTATTACGAAATATATCATATGGCGAATATGACATTCAAATTAGCTTTATATCCTATAAAATAACCGAACAGAATATCTCAGTAGACACAGACGATTTGACTTTGGATTTTCGATTAGAAAGAGAATCACAATTACTGGATATGCTTGAAGTTACAGCACGCCGTTCTTTGAGGACTGAAGAAAGCGCCCGAACTCTTGAACGTACTTCTGATGCTGTAAAAAATGTTATTGATGCAAGGTCAATTTCTCAATCCCCTGATGTTACAGTTGCAAATGTTGTTCAACGCATATCAGGAGTTTCTTTAGAGCGAAGTAGTAGTGGTGATGGGCAGCATGCCATAGTACGAGGCATGGACAAGCGATATAATTACACTTTGGTTAATGGTATTAAAATACCAAGCCCGAGTACGAGAGATCGCTATGTGCCTCTGGATATATTTCCTTCTGATTTGCTCGATAGACTCGAAGTGACAAAAGCGCTCACGCCTGATATGGAAGGTGATGCCATTGGTGGTGTGATAGACATGAAAATGCGTGATGCTCCGGACAGGTTGAGTATATCAGCAAATATTGGTGGTGGTTATAGTCAAATATTTACAGGTCGCGATTTTCTCAGATTTAACCGCGACGTGGTTTCTGTTACTTCCCCTAGAGTTGAAAATGGTGCTGATTATCGAGCAACGCTTGATGACTTTCCTTTTGAAAATCTTGATTTCAGAGAAGTAAATGCTCCTTTAAACAGGACCTATGGCTTAGCAGTTGGTAATCGTTTTTTTGATAACAAAATGGGTCTAATTGTTGCCGGAAGCTATCAACAAAATTATAGGGGTACAAACAGCCTTTTTTATGAGATGGATGTTGACAGAGAAGGTAATAACCCATTTTTCGATACAGTTCAAAGTAGAGAATTTTCTGTTGACCAAAATCGTACGGGTTTTCATTCTAAAATTGATTACCGCATCAACCGGAATCATAAAATTGATTTATACAATGCATATATCCGATTGGATGATGCAATATCAATAGCCCGGGTTGACACTAATCTACGCATTGGTAGGTCTGCAGGACCAGGTACAGGCAGAATTACTTATCGATATCGCTCACAGCAACAGATTCAAAACATAATTAATACAACCTTACAAGGGGAGCATTTTTTCCTGAATCGTAGACTTAATGCGAACTGGTCTGCAGTATATTCGAGAGCAAAGCAGGATGACCCTGATATGGCTGAATTTCAAGTTTTAACAGGAGCCACCCGAAATCAAAATGGTGAAATTGAGCAAGAAAGAGCTTTGGTAGACCGAGATCTTGTGCGAAGGTGGTCGAAAAATTCAGATCAGGATTTAGCATTTTATTTAAATCTGGTATATCAGACACAAATTTCAACAATACCTATAGAGTTAGGTACGGGAGGGATGACCAGATTCAAAGATAGAAGAAATGACTTTAATAGCTATTTACTTCGCCTCTCACCAAATACTCAACCTTGGGAAGGTGACATCATGAGCCATACTTGGAATGTAGTAACAACTACTGGAACACCTACAGATCCTCTTAACTATACTTCTGATGAACAAGTAACAGGTGTTTATGGTCAGGTTAAAGCGTATGTGAAAAACGTTCAAATTTTGACAGGGTTACGAGTTGAACAAACTGACTTTTCTTGGATTACCAATGCTCCCCCAACAGTTGCTGGGCGAATTGGTAGTTTTCAGTATGCTGATTATTTACCGAGTATTCACTTTAGATATTCACCAAGAAATGATATCAATGTCAGATTGTCCTATTTCGAGTCTATAAGTAGGCCGAATTTTTTTGAAGTAATACCTTATCAAATTATTGAAGAAAATTATCAGGAGCGTGGAAATCCATTTTTAGAACGTACGCAAGCAAAAAACTATGATTTACGGTTTGAGTATTACCCTACAATGCTTGATCAGATAATGGTAGCATTTTTCTTCAAAGAGATAAAAAATCCAATTGAAAGTGCTTTAGCAATTGATGGGCAAAGAATCTATTTACAACCTAATAATTTTGGAACTGCTGAAAATATAGGTGCTGAAATAGATGTAACTAAATATTTTAGAAATATAGGGTTGCGTGCGTTTTACACATTTACTAATTCGGAAATTACAACGTCTAAGATTTTCCGCTTCAGAGATGAAAATAACAATCTTACCTCACGTCAAGTATCACAAACTCGTCCTTTACAAGGTCAATCGCGACATATAAGTAATATCTCTTTTCTTTATAAAAATCAACGCTCCGGCACAGATGCTCAAATATCTGGTGTTTACACAGGACAGCGAATTATTAGTGTTTCACCTTACTTCGAAAATGACATTTGGCAACGATCATTTTGGCAAGTTGACTTTTCAATTGAGCAGCAATTTTTTGAAAATTATGTACTGTATCTAAAAGTTAATAATATACTTAATACACCAATGAGAGCCGATGTTAAGAGGCCTAATACAGCCAATCCTCATGAGGCACCTTATCTCGATACTACTCGAAACACACTCGTAAGAGAAGATTTCTATCAGCAAACCTGGATGGCTGGGATAAAATATTCTTTCTAACTCAAAATCAACAAACCAAAATAAATCAATGAAAAAAAATATACTCTCAATAATACTAATAGCTTTTTTTGCTGTATATATCACCGCTTGCGATGATAGTACAGGTCCGGATTTATCTGATCCAGATTTGGATGAAATAACAACAATTACTGGAGAAACAACAGAATTGGTCGGGCCAATGCGAGGCACCCTACTTGCCGGAAGAACATACGTCATGAAAGGTGATGTTATTATTCCACCTGATGAGGAAATCATTGTAGAGCCAGGTGTAACTATAATAGCAGAAGGCAATGGTGATGAATTTGGTCCTGAATTTACAGTTCAGGGTTCCATTATTGCTATAGGTACAGCGGAACAACCAATATTATTTACTGTGCCTGAAAATTTAAGAACCTATGAAAATAGATTTGCTGGACTTTGGGGCGGCTTTCAAGGCTCAGAAGAAACTAAAGCTATGGTTTTTAAACATGTGCGTATGGAATTTCTTGGAGGAGAAGGTGGACCTGGAACGCCTAGAGCAGGCAGAATTCGCTATGGAATATGGACGCTAAGTGATCAAACAGAAGTTATTTTGGAAGATAGTTGGATATATGGATCCAAAGATGATTTCTTTCGTCCTGTTGGAGGAAAGTTAAATATTGTTCGTAATGTATTTGAATTTTGTGGCGAAGATGGTGGTGATATTATTAATGTAAAAGGTGGTACAGTTGGTAATATCGCTTATAACCTGGTTATAGGTGCTGCTACTAATGCTTTTAAACCGTCAGATGATGGTGCAAGTACAATCCAATCAAATATATATGTTTATAATAATACCATATTGAATAGTGGTTTTAGACGAGCCGGTACAGGTCGAGGATCTAACATCAACTTTGAAAATGGCGCTCGCGGACGAGCACATAACAATATTTTAGTGAATAATAAGAATGGAATTAGAATTCTAGAGGATGCAGATAGATCAAATATTGATTATGATTACAATCTGTTCTACGCAACATTTGAAGAGTTTGCTAATCAATTCATTCCAGAAGACTCTGCAACTGAGGCTCAACCTAATTCCATTATGGGTGGGGTTGGCGAAAACAACCCAATGTTTGTTAGCTACAATCCAGATCAGTTTGATTTAGAAGCATATCATGCAGCTGAAAATCAACCAGTAGAAATGAATATTGTTTCTCCCCACAATTTTAGATTGCAAGCTAATTCACCGGCAATAGGTGCGGGTACTACAGACTTTTCACCTCTACCAGTTTCATTCACACTAACCGGAGAAAGAGCTCCATCAATTCTACCACCAAGTGTAGATATGGGAGCTTATCCATCTGATGGTTCCGGTCTGCAAATCTTTTAGAAAAAAGATAATATCTTGAACTTAAAGAGGGCTAGCTCTGAATAGTTAGTCCTCTTTTTTTATGTATAGACTTTCTTGATAGCGAGTTTATGTATCACCTTTTAGTATGCGTATATTCATCAATATCGAGCAATCAAAAGTAATTTAATGAATCGACTTTTTTCTATTCTTTTTTATACGTTACTCATTTGTTTTACTAGTTATAATTCCGCTAAGACATTATCAATAGAATTGCCGCCGGACGAAATTGCCTACATGGCCGGGCAGATGATGCTCGTTGGATTTAGAGGGATGGAAGCAAACGAAGACATGAAAATTGTGGATGACATCAGAGAGCGAAATCTTGGGGGGATAATTCTTTTTGATTACGATGTTCCCAACAGAGAGGCTGTCCGAAATATATCTTCGCCATCGCAAGTTGAAAGGTTGATATCCCAACTTCAATCTTTTGCAGAAACGCCACTTTTCATAGCTGTGGATCAGGAGGGAGGCAGAGTTAACAGATTGAAAGCCGATTATGGCTTCCCACTCATGCCATCAGCTCAGGATTTAGGCCAGGGAGAATACGCTACCACGCGTCAGGTTTCAGAGGAATGGGGTGCTTTGTTGAGTAATCTTGGTTTTAATATCAATTTTG
>SKIC01000124.1 GCA_007116685.1 Balneolales bacterium | reverse complement strand
TGCCGGTGATGTCGGCCTCTGTGGTCGGTGGAGCGGTTAAATCTAAAATGTAATTGCCCGCGGCAGCACCCGTTAGGTCGGCATCGTCTATTTCTACGGTGATTCCAGTGCCCACATTGGCAGAGACAAATCGTAAATCGAAGTCCGTTAAGGATACATCGTCACTGCCAACTATGCCATCAAGCGTCAGGTTGTTCGAATCGAAACTGGCTTCGGTATTGCCGTCGTAGACTTTATTATTTGCAGTAAAGGTTCCGCCGATGGTCAGTTGACGTGCTGTAATGTTGGCTTCGGCAGTTGGGGTGGTCGTCAGGTTTAGGATGTAATTGCCGGCGGCTGCGCCCGTGAGTTCTGCATCATCAATTTCTACAGTGATTCCATTAGCTACATTGGCAGAAGCAAATTGTAAGTCAACGTTTGTTAAGGAAACAGCATCGGTGCCAATTACGCCAGTAATCGATAGGTTATTGGAATCGAAGCTGGCTTCGGTTTCGCCGTCGTAGATTTTGTTATTCGCAGTAAAAGTACCGCCGATGGTTAATTCTGCAGCCGTTATGTTCGCAGTTGTACTTCCGGTATTGGAAGCTAAGGTGTAATTTGAAGCATCATCACCGCCACTAATCGTTATCCCGGTTACATTAACCGTCTTTCCATTACCAAAATTGGCATTATCAAAATTGGCTGTAAAAGTAAATTCTAAATCATCTGTTCCGTCGCGATTATCGTCAAATGTGATACCCGTTGCCGTCGTTGTACCATCATAGACTTTATTGTCGGCTGAAAAATTACTTAGTGTTAGCTCTCTAGGAGTAATTTCAAAATCATTGGATACGAATGTGATATCATAATTAGGATTATTGGCATTCGTAATCGTTCCTTGTTGAATAGTATAAGTTCCTACATCCTCACCGGCAGCACGGCTCAAATCACCGTTTAATTCAATTCCGGGAATTAGTGATCCCGAGGTCACTGTGAACGTAAATGGTGGGTCTGTTCCACTGTAGACTTTATTTTGCCCGGCATCAGCGGTTATAGTTATAGCACGCCTTAAAACATCAAATTCATCAGATACCCCACTTACGGATGATACAGGATCTGTAGCCGTGATTTCATATTCTGTATCAGCAATATCAATTCTTACGGTATGGTTATTTAATACACCTGAAGAGAAATTTCCAGTAGTTCCGCCAACAGAAAATGCAGGACCAGTAAGATTGGCATTCGATGAATAACTAGTAACGATATTATTGCTTACATCTGTAGCATAGATGGTAATATTAAAATTGGTTCCTGCTATTTGATCATCAGGAGAACCTGTTACTCCGCTGGTTTCATTAAAGCTTTGACCTGGTAAAACAATTGCATAAGTAGCATGTACTCCAGGAATGAAATCAATAGTCAAACCGGCCGCTAGAGATTGGTTTGCAATATTATCACCATTACTGTCAAAACTAGCCGTAACATTTGCAGAGCCTACATTGGGAGAACGTAGTTCGGTTGTGGCTTGACCATTTGCATCCGTTACTGTGGATGTTGAAGAAAGCGTTCCAAATGTAGTGTTAAAATCTACATTGACACCAGCTTCTGAAATCGTATTTCCATATTGATCACGCAATTGTAATGTGATAACTGCAACATCGGTGTCGTCAGCAGTAACTTCTGTTTTGTCTGCTGTGATGAGCGTGCCATCAGCTGTATTATCTGGATCAGGCGAGCCTGGTACTACGGTGATATTTTCCTGCCCGATTACAGGATCTGAAGTATTTGATCCCAAATGAGAAGTGATTGAAATTTCACCCGCAACAGTGGAGTAAAAATCAGCAGAGTAAGTACCATCACCATTATTTGTTGGCTGGATGGAACTAGCAGTGATTGAACCATTATCCAGAGTACCCTCAGAAGCTGTAACCAGAACATTAACAGGCGAAGTAATTATGTTGGCATAAGCATCTCGAATTGTAATCGTGATTTGAGATCTGTCAGTACCTTCACTTGCTTCTATAGTCGTTTCACTGACGACCATATCGGAGCCAAGTCTGCCACCCGGTGGCACAAACGCAGGACGTGCAGTCGTTCTACCATACTGGAAAAAGTAAATATCATCAAAAAGCAGGTTGTCATGCTGTGGACCTGAACGAGAGAAAAACGCGCCAAAAGGGTCACCATCAGCATCAAAGCGATAATTCAAATCCTGATAAATTAGTACAGGCTCTTCATCTTCCGGGGTTTGAAAATATACATTGTACTCATTATCGTCGTGATTCATTGTCATCCAGACGCTATACCATGTTTCCGGTTGTATTCGGAAAGCTCCTAATGGGTATTCGGAAGCATCGGTAGAAAAAGAATAGGGAGACGCATTATTTCCGGTAAATAATGGATCACCACCGCTAAACCCGTTTACCGCATCAAACTGAATTTCAGTCATATCTGCCAACACCGGGCCTTGTTCCGTCATCTTTCGAATACGCGTCTGGGGCTGAAAATCATTAAACTCAGAAGGACTTGAAGTAACTGATGTTCCTATTGAAATATTATAATTTAAACTTTGTTCAAAGGTTCGGAATCTGTAGAATATCGTTTCCTCTGCTCCGGGATTAAGAGCTGGATTGATCGGACGAAATAATGATGCCTGAGGCTCATCGACTTCAAGAGCCTGATTATTTGTGTTATCTGGATCAATTACTACGTTAAATGGACCCCCATTATTTACTACCCACCCATTTTGGCCCGCTATATTAGTTCCAGATGAATAAGTCTCAAAATTATCCAGCAAACTGTACGACATCTCCGCAGTTGCTGGAACATTTGGAGTAATAGTAAAAGCATTACTGGTATTGCTTATTGTTCCATTACTGACAGTAATCTCTATACCTGTATCAGCACGGGTTAGGTTCATTGCAATGACACCAACACCATCATTGAATGTTCTAAGGATTTCTGACGAACCAATAGCAAAGAAGCTGTTTGCTGAAAGATTTACAGGTGTATCGTAATCAGTAACTACGTTTCCAAAAACATCACGCGCAGTTACTTGTAAGATAAAAGGCTCTCCGGCTACCTGATCACTTATTAGTCCACCACCACCTTCTTCTATTAAAAAGTTATCTAACGGAGCAGGTGTGATTTCTATACTTTGAGAATTGTTCCCAACAGAACCTGAACCTGAGTTTTGATCCGTAACTGTAATTACTTGCTGCGAGGCTGATTCTGAGTTGTATCTAAATGACACTGAAGATTGCCCCTGAGGTATTGTAACTTGCGAAATAGGAGTAGTATCTGCTTCATTGCGAAACTGACCGGTACCGTCTGAACTCAAATTAAATGTAATTCCGCCGGAGCCGGCATTTACGCTGGTATCAGAAATATCTCTTAATTCAATTGTAATGATGTCAGAGCTATTACCCGCCACAAATGTACGTGCTGGAGTAATGTATTCGAACGTTACCGGAGGACCTGTAACAAGTATACTAGCTGTTTCACTATCATTTGAAGCCACATTTTCATCTGTATCAGAAATAGATGCTGTGATTATAACGTCGCCTAACTGATTATTGGCTCCATTAACATTAGCTGTAGCAATACCGGAACTATTCGTTGTAGCCGTAGCCTGAACAGTAGCTCTATTCGGTAAATTACTTGAAAAACTTACCTCAACATCAGAAACAGGATTACCATTACTATCATGAATCAAGGCTGTCACTACGGTGGATTCATTTGTCAATATTGAGGCATCTGTAGCATCGAAAGAAGCAATTTGAGTAGCTGGACCAGCAACCGATGTAATATCTACCGTATTGCTTAAGGCTGGACTGCCCAAATTAACCTGAATTTGAGCTGTCTCTACTGAAGTTGAGGACTGATAATTTATATAAGCTTGGCCAAGGAAGTTTGTGGTGAGCGTAGTTGATCCAATTAATGATCCATTTCCTGATGCAACAGAAAAAGTCAGGTTGGCTCCTTCTATTGGACTACCAAAATCATCCTCTAATGTTGCTGTAATGACACTCTCATCCCCAGCTACCAAAGTCACCGGATTTGCAAATAATGAAATCCCGGTTGGCGGATTTGCCTCTACTTCTACCGCAGCAGAAAAATCACTTGTTGCTCCAGCCACCGTCTGTCTTGCAGTTAGTTCTACTCCTACCAGTATAAAATCAGCTGCATCCTGGGCACTGAGTGTAATATTTCCATTTCCAGTTCTGCTTCCGACCTCAAATCCATCAGCATACAAAGTAACATTTGAACCTGCTTGTGCACCGGTAATAGCAATAGTTGTTTGCCCGGCAAGAACTGGGCTCCCAACTACGGGTGGAGCTGGAAGAGTCGCTACAACTGTAACAGGATCTGAAAATCCGCTTACGTTTTTGTTTGGAGCATTTCCGGTAACCCGTAACACATCTCCTGCTGTCAAAAGTATACCTTCAAATGTCCAGGCACCGAAAGCATTAGCAGTGGTTGTGGTTACAATATTACTGGCATCAGTTCCATTTCTATACAAGGTGATTACCGTTCCCGGCTCATCTACTATGTAACCGGAAATAGTGGTCATAGTAGCATCATAAGAACCCAGAATGACAGGAGTTTCTGTATCATCAGCGGTTGGGTCAATTTGTTCTCCAACAGTTACTGCATTAGACTCCGTCGAGAGAATATCATTGGTGTCTATTGCTCTGGCGGTAATTACTGAAGAGGGGGCGAAACCATCTGTAGCAGTAAATGTATGTGTAGCTCCAGCCGCAATACCTGCAACTGTTCCAATTTGCTGCCCATTATTATACAAAAACAAGGTTGCTACATTTCCACTCTCATTTCGAACATCCACATTCACAGCCGATGTGCTGGCAAAAATGGGATCTGTCAGAACTGTGGGTGCTGGCGTAATGTTACCTTGTTGATTATTTCGCACACTGGGATCTGAGAACGCAGACTCACAACCATCTACTTCTATGGTAGCATAAAGGTAAGCATTATTAAATTGCTGCTGAGTTAGATTGGTATTGTACGATACCGTTCCAGAAGTACCACCAGATGATATAAAATAATCCGTTCCGGCATTTAACAGAACGAATGTGCCCGGAGCCGTTTGATTATAAACACGAGCTCGAGCAGAATTTACCCCAATTAAGGTGCCTGGTGACCAATTTACATCTATCATCTGTGAACCTTGTGTTCTAGCCCCTAAGGTTGGTGGAGTTACATAACAAAAAGCATCAGCCTGTACAACCCTATGTGTTGAATTCACAGAAATTTGCTTTGGTACTCCCTGCAAATCATTACCTCGAGCCGTTGCTCTGATATAATCTCCCGCATTTATATCAGCTGGATCAATTTCGACCGACCAAGTATTATTTGAAGCATCAAATTGGAAGTTCGAAGAGCTTATAGAACTGTAGGAACCACCTTCATTTGTGCTTACGAAAAGATTTATCTCAAACAAATCCTGCTCTTGAGTTGTTCCAGAAATAATATTCGAATCCTGTCCAACCGGGGCTCTGATGGATGGTGTAGTAGTAACTAATGCTGGAAACGAACCGGTAGACTCTAAATCGTCCATAGTAGTGGGGGGGAATGACTCAATTGCAGCAATCAAAGCTGATAAAACACCCGGATATAAAGTATCATCTATACCATTTAAGTCTGATATTACACCGGATATACCACTACTTGCATTGGTTACCGTTGCTGCTAAAACGCGGAAAGGTTGATTTTTCGATAATAATCCCAATTCATCATCGAGTACAGACCAGGGTACAAACCAATCATAAAAGAATGCTTGATCACCTTCCAAACTTAACCAAGCCAGTGATTTTTGGTGATGTTCACTTAGATTTAGTGTTCTCTCCAGCGTGCTCGTTTGCCCTTCCCATCTGTAAATATTTACTCCGGCAATTCCACCACCAGTCATTAAAGTCACTTCAAACTGAAATCCCGGGTTACTACCTGAAGTACCACCAAATTCATCAAAATCAGTGTTAAAAATCATGGTGTAGCCTTTGGAAGCTTTTGAGGCTGAGGCGATTCTCATCCGGAAATACAATCCGTTATCATCAGAATAAATAAATGAACCAGGATCATCAGGACCATCAACAATATCCGTATGCCCACCACCAGCACCGGTTCTTACGTCATTTACAGGCTCGTTCGTTAAGGTCGGTAAGGGGATAAACGGAATTTCACTATCGGCAACGTCATTATCCGTGAATCCACTTGTAGTTGCGGAAACAAATCCATCTCCATTTGGATCAAGAATTAATCTTCCATCACCAGTTGCCGGCTGAAAGATTTGTCCAGGAGTCTGCGCTAGGGATGTTGAAGCTTGGAGGAACAACACGCTAAGTAACGCTGAAACAAACCAAACTACACTTGCTACTTTGCCTTGTGATTTTAGCAAATACCAGTAATGCGATAACCAGTTCTTCATCCAACCTCCCTGTTTTGGATGCGCGCAATTACCCATCTATCCACGTGTCGCCTACGCTCATTCGCATCCCTAATCATCGCACCAGGACTCACCGTATTGGCTGTAACCCTTATCCTGTCATCGCTGATACCGGTCATTATTAACTGGTTTCGGATGACATTAGCTCTTGAAATACCTAAAACTTCCTGTGTTTCTACAATCTTATTTTGATTTGACCATGTCTGTATTTCAAGAACAGAACGTGGATTATAATGCATATAAGCCGCTATTTCATAGATACGAGTAGTGTCTAATAAGCTGGGCTGATCTGATCTGAACTCCGTAAATCGGATATGCTCGTAATTCATCACGATTTCGTTATGCCGGAATCTTGGTACCGGAATCTCTTCCCATGGCTGAATAAATTCATGATCTCTGCTAGTGTCCCGAATACCAGCCACGAATTCTACTCTACGATTCATCTCTCTACCTTCTTCGGTATTGTTATCAGCAATTGGATGATGAAGCCCTTTACCTACCGGCTCCATGCGAAATGGAGGGATACCAAGCGATACGAAATACTGAACAACATTCCACGCTCGCGTTCTGGAAACGGCATCATTTAGAGTTACACCACCACGAGAATCGGTATGCCCTTGTACCTCAACATTTATTTCAGGAAATAGGCGAAGCGAGCCGGCAACCAAATCCAAAATTCCTTTTTCATACTCCGTTGTTGTGGTGACGTACCTTCCAAAGGTGAAACGCGCATCATTAATTTGAGAAGTTGCTAAAATTAAACTGGGTTCTGGATACTGTCGCTGCACAGGTGTTGCAGGTAAAGCTGTTCGATGTGAGTAATTTCCAACATTTAATGGGGGCGGTGGCGGCTGTCTGCGCTGTGTTCTATAATTTAAACCCAAAGTGAATGACAGGTACCCTTGCGTTTCAGTAGCTTGTATACCAGCTAATTTATCACTACTGGTTTGTTGATAAGATATGCGAGCTGTAAATGACGTTCTTTCCTCCAGACGAAAATCCATTCCTAAGCCAATCGGAACATAAACACCCCAACTTTGATCAAACAACCAAAACCCTGAGTTTGGTTGAGCAGGACCCATTTCAACCGTTAGTGGATTATCCGGTGCAGCTATGTTTATGTGGCGATATCCCAAACTACCCAATCCTGTAAAAGCGTATGGAGTAATGATGAATGCATTTCTCCGAGTTCTGATAATTCTATCTCGAACAGGTGCATAATGGAATCTCAAATCGGCAGGCATGAGGCGGGTTCGATATTCCCGTCCATCAATTAATCCTATCCCAAGGCCAAATTCACTGAAAAAATTTGTGCTATGATCTTTTCTGACATAAGCTCGGGAGTAAAAACGATAGTAATCGTTGAAGTCGGTAAAAGCATGCGTACCCCCCAACTCCAGACCTACTCTATCGATAAATTGAGCACTAGATTTTTCCGGATATACCACTCCCAGGGCAATATTTGCCAATATAATCAGGATAATATTTCTAATTTGAGAGGGCATAGACTATCTCAAAACCAATTATTTTTTTAATTAACTCACTAGTTTCTAATAGTATTTATCGGGTTTTTGTTACAGATTTATTTAAAATTCTTTTACTGGCTAATAATGAGCAAGAATTGCACCTAAAAAACCAAGTTCTATTTTTTATACTGCATCTAGCTAAAAATAAAAAAAAAACAGTGAGATAAAATCCACAGTAAGAGTCATTAAATACACAAAAAGCGACATTATTTAAATCTCCTTTTTGAGCATTCTATGCCATTCCTAAAAAATAAACTTTGACCGTTCTAACTGCTATCTGCTAGTCATTACTTT